>SFMO01000055.1 GCA_004554385.1 Ruminococcus flavefaciens | reverse complement strand
TTTCTTCCGCCCTCGGACTGCTGAGCGTCCTCAAGCTGGCTTTTTACAAAATTCTGATATGCCCTGCCGTACTTTGAGAAACTTGTCTTGTATATCTGAAGCTCGGAAAGCTTCTTTACAAGCCAATCAGGAATAGCGTTTGAAACCTTTACTTCCATAAGTCTCTGGTCAGCACCTATTATGTAATTGCCGTAGCTCTCGTAATTAAGACCGAGATCGTAACGGCGCTCAGTGATCTTTCTGTCGAATGTAAGACGGAAATCGTGATCGTCCTTGCCGAAGAAAGCCTCTCTCTGATAGCTGATATACTGCTTGGGAGCTATCGGGTAGTTGTCAAGGAATACATCGAGCTCTCTGAAAACCTGCTCTGTAATATACTTAGTGAACTCAGGCTTTGATCGATCGCGGAAATACGCATCAGATTCCTCAAGAGTCATAGAAACTCTTCTCTTTGTAACGATACCGCCGATCTTCTTCTTGATCTCAAGAAAGACTGTATCGTCAGGTGCAGCGGGTGAATAGTAGCTGCGCAGCCTTATTTTTTCCTTATAATAAGGCTTTGAAAGTGACTCTCTTATGAGATAGTCATCAGGGGTATCATAATAGATATTGTAGATACCGTATTCCTTTCCGCCGATACAGAACTTGTCGGGGTTCATGTACTGGGAAATGACCTCCATAAGTCCGTGATACTGATCCATATTAAGGAGAAATTTGATCTCTTTGCGAGCGAATGTATTAATAGCCATAATCGCCTCCGCAGCAGTGCCTAACTGCTCGGAGCTCACACTCCTTTCGTATCGTTTGATTATATTATAGTAACGTTTTCTTAAAATAGTCTTAATTTTCCTCTGAATTAACCATTTTTGCATCTGGCAATAAATCAAAAAATCAAACTTGTTTTTGGGGCTATATTTCGTAGTTTTCCTATTCTCATAACATTTCATCTTACAAAAATATGCACAAAAACTAAAGTGAAAATATCAAGAAATTATACTCACACGTCTATCACACAGCATTTTTTCAACATTTCAAGCTCTGAAAAAGCTTAAAAAGCACAAAAATCCGCAATAATTGAACAGAATAAGCAATAAATGAAAAAATCGCCGATTATCCTTGTTTTCTGTATTTGGTAGGAGTTACTCCAACGACTTTTTTAAACTGCCGCATAAAGTGCTCCTCATTATCATAGCCGCACATTGCAGCTACCTGCGAAACAGTACAGCCCGTTTCGCTGAGTATCTCTTTTGCTTTTTCTATCTTGCCGCTGATAACATCGGCAATACACGACACCCCGAAGGTCTCACGGTACAGATGCTGAAAATAGGAACGCGACATATTCACGTATGACGCCATAGCGTCCACATTCCATTTCATCTGCGGATTGCGGTAGATCTTTTCTCTCAGCTCAACCATAAGCCCGTAATGGGGCTCGGCAGTCTGATTAGATGACTCTCTGCGCACAGTGGTCTCGCCCACCTTAACAAGAAGTATCCTCATAAGGCTGTCCAGCATTTTCAGTCTGCGCGGATCAAGCGAATAAAACTCATTGGCTACATTTCTTATAAGCTGGGCAACAAACTCCGTATCCACGGCGCTGAGCGGCCGGTTATACATAAGATCCAGAGAATCCATGAATTCCTGCTCGTCCTCAGCTTCAAAACAGACCCAGTCGCATACGAGCGGACTTTCATCAGCAGAGTATACCACAGGATATCTTCCGTCAAAAACGATCAGCGTGTCAGAGGGCGTCCTCATGGTCAGCCCGTTAATGTCAAACCTACATCGGCTGTGAGTAAGCATCAGCATATACTCCTTAGCCGCGGCTCTGCGAAATACAGAGCTGCTGTCATAAACAGAATTACAGCCTATACAGCGTATGTTCACAGTATCAACTCCCCATCGTCTATAAACCGCCATTCTATATCTTTCCAGTACTCCCCTGCGTAATCAATGCCTACACGCGGAGCAGTCCTTATTCTGGGGCGGTATCCGTCGTCCTCGAACCATATTTCCTCATTGTCTTTGAGATAAATGCCGTTAAAGCTTCCGTCGATCTTCAATTTTTTTGTCAGTCTGGCAGGCCCGTTATATTTCTGTCCTGCACGAATAAGTAATCCCTGCGGCTGATCTTTTTCGCCTGTGATAACGTTCATCAGCCAATGCATACCGTAACACAGATATACATATATAACACCGCTCTCTCCGTAGAGGAGCTCAGTGCGTTTTGTTCTGCCCTTTGAAGCGTGGCAGCCCTTGTCTTCCTCGCCGCGGTAAGCCTCTGTCTCCGCGATACGCTCCCGGAGCTCTGTACCATCGGGAAGACGGTGTACAAGTATCTTTCCTACAAGGTCGGGAGCTGCCTCCAGCACATCCCTGTGGAAGAAATCTTCGTCAAGCCGTTTGTTCATATCAGACCCTCAGCCTTTGCTCAAGCTCAGTGTCAGGCTTGACAAAAGCAGTCTTGTAGTTGGTGAATATGACCTTTCCCGGCTTTGCGCCAACAGGCTTCTTTACGTACCTTGCAAGACAGTAGTCAACGGGAACAAGCCCCGAATCTCTGCCGCTGCTGTTCACAGCCGCTATAACAGCCGCCTCCTCTATAGTTCTGTCGGGGGGATTTTCGCCGTCTGTGAGTATAAGTACATGAGAGCCTGTTATGAGCTGAGTATGCAGCCATATATCTGTTTTTTCTGCAAATTTGAGACTCAGCTGGTCGTTTTGCTTATTGTTTCTGCCCACCAGTATGGAAAAGCCGTCGCTGGACTTGTATTCCATAGGCGGAAGCGCCTTTGGGGGCTTAGCCTTGCCGCCTGCATAACGGACATAGCCCTGTTCCTTCAGTTCAAGGCGGAGCTGTATGATGTCGTTCTCAGATGATGCTCTGGTAAGGGCGTCGAACACGCTTTCCAGGTACTGAAGCTCCTCCTCTCCTTTTTTTATCTGCTCAGCAAGCTTTTCCTCAGCAGTGACCGACTTCTTGTACTCATTATAATAGTGCTGCGCATTCTGGGCAGGAGTCTTTCTCACGTCCAGAGAAATAGTCACCTGCGGACAAGCCTCGTCGTAGAAGTTCTCTACAGTAGCCGAGCTGTCGCCCTTCTGAATACGATACATATTTGCCGAGATAAGGTCTCCGCAGAGCTTTGCATGTTCCTTGTCGGCACATGCCGCAAGCTCTTCACGCTGTGCAGCTATACGCCTTGAGGTTCGGTCCGTGAGGTTCATCAGCAGCTTGAACAGGTCATTAGCGCGCTGCTTTGTACGTGCGGCACGGTCACGCTCGGAGTAGAAATAGTCCAGAAGCTCAGAAGCACTGTTCAGTTCCTTGGTGTACATGAGAGTACCGAACTGTGAGAGTCTTATAAAGGAGAAGTCCTTCAGCTGTCCTTCCTTGTCGCTGACCGCTGAAAAACAGCACTCACCGCTCTCAAGCTGCTGGCGTGTACGCTTAACAGCAAAGAGGAGCCTGTCCAGCTGGTCGCTGCTTATGGTATCACTTTCGATGTGAACTCCTCTGCCTGCAAAAAACGCCCATTCTCTTGCAAGTATAGGAGATATTCCCTCGAAAATACGTATAAGCGCCTTCGAGAGTTCCTTAGATTCAGTGCTTTGCAGCCTTGAAACTATCTCATCAGGCTCTGCGGTAAGGAAATTCAGTCTGTCATCACGGGGCGGAAGTGTATACTTCATCCCGGGAAGCACCATACGTTCACGGGACATCTCCTCGTCAACGCGCTTGATACTGTCGATGACCTTTCCCTCACTGTTTATTATAATGAGGTTTGAACAGCGTCCCATTATTTCGCAGGCGAGAGTTATTGTAACAATATCTCCCAGCTCGTTCACGCACTCAAAATCGAGAAACAGGATACGCTCAAGTCCGTCCTGTCTTATATCGATGAGCTTGCCGCTGCCGAGTCTTTTTCTTAAGAGCATGCAGAACATAGGCGGTGTCTGAGGATTATCCACGCTGTTCTCGGTTATATGAACACGCGCACTTCCTGCATTTGCCGAGATATACAGTCTTTTGCTGCCGCTTCTGGTGCGGATGGAGATAATGACCTCTTCCCGCGACGGCTGATGTATTTTCTCGACTCTGCCTCCGATAAGTGGCATAAGCTCCCTTTTTACAGCGTGTAAGAAAGCTCCGTCCAAAGCCATAGAATCATTCCTTTACATAAAAATGAACGCAGAAGCCGCTTTTGGTCGCTGCGTTCTCTATACTCCGCCAAAAAGCTTTCCTGTTCCTGCAAACGTCTGACCGTTGTTCCGTTACACACAACCAGTGCGAATTTGATGGAACATATAACAATAAGTATAATTTCATCGAAATATTTTGATGCTATTATAATTATAGCCTTTTATGCGAAATATTGCTAATCAAAATTTGCGGTATACAAGAAGCTCAAAATCAGCTGTGGTTTTCAGCTTCCCGATATGCGCAAGACGCTCCTGCTGCTCCCTGCCCGTCCTGTAATAATATGGAGTCATGGAGAAAAGAGCGTTGATATCCTCCTGAGAATCAAGAGTCATTTCATAGTTTATGTGCTTCTTGTCCAAAAGCTCAAATCCCTCCAGCTCGTAGGGCTTGACCTCGTTCTTGTACGGGACATCATATATAGCCTTTTTAAGCTCCCACAAATGATCTGCCGAAGGGATAGCCATTATCATGATTCCGCCTTTTTTCAGAACCCTCTGAAACTCCTCTCCGCAGTATGGTGCAAAGAGAGTAATGACCATATCACACGAGCCTTCAGCCACAGGGATATGGAAAACACTTGCCACCGAAAGCTCCGCAGCCTTGCAGCGCTTCGCAGAATACTCAACAGCAGCCTTTGATATATCTATGCCGCAGACCTGCGCTGATATGCCGTCTGAATCGAGCCTTTCCGTGACCGCAGAGGTATAATATCCCTCTCCGCAGCCTGCGTCAAGAAGCACTCCGCCCCTGAGATTTGCGCTCACGGCATCGCAAAGAGCCTGACAAAGGGGCGAGTAATAGCCCTTGTCAAGAAAGCTTCTTCGTGCCTGTACCATGAGCTTATTATCGCCGTGAACAGTCTTTCCCATATGCTTTGACAGGAGCAGATTGACATAGCCGCTCTTTGCCATGTCAAAGCTGTGATTCTTTGCGCAGTGATATGTATTCCCCGATATTTCAAGCTTTTCGCCGCATACGGGACATATGAATATACTCATGGCTCCACCTCAGACATATTCACAGGGGTCAATGGAGCTGTCAGCTATCTCAATATCGAGCTGAGGGAACTTTTCCTCAAGAACGCGGCGAAGCTCCCAGAGAACGAGATTCTCCGTATGGAAATGTCCGCAGTCAAGAAGCAGTATATCCTCATTGTTAGCATCAATCCACACATCATGCTTGACATCGCCTGTAATAAGGGCATCACAGCCCTTCTCCAGCGCAAGTCCCAGCATCGAGCCGCCCGATCCCGAGCAGAAGGCTATTCTGCTTATAGAGTCTGTACGCCTGCTCGTACGGACACGGTCACAGCCGAAAATCTCCTTGCATATCTCTGCAAGCTCCCTCGGCCGGATCTTCTCTTTAAGCTCGATCATCCAGCCCAGACCGTTGTTACCGCCCAGCTCCTCAAAGGGCTGCGGCTCGCCGACATGCTCAAGCTTTTCACTGAGTTTCTGCAATATAACACCGTTTGTACCACCTTGCGCAATATCGAGATTAGTGTGCATGCATATGGCGGCAGTTTCGCTCTCGATAAGCCTGAAAACAGGATCTTTTCTTGTGATCTTCTTCCGTGGGTCGAATATTACAGGGTGGTGGGAGATAATAAGCTCCGCCCCTTTTTCAAAGGCTTCGTTTACGGTTTTATTGGTAATATCCAGTGAGAGCAGCACCTTGCTGCACTTCATGTCATAGTTTTCAACAAGAAGCCCCGAATTGTCCCATTTTTCCTGAAGAGCAAAAGGATAAAGGCTGTCGAGAAAGCTGTATATCTCTGATATTTCGACAATATCAGCTCCGCTCTTCATTTTGTGTGACAGAGCTGCATAGTGCTGAGCACCGTTTATGTCCCCTGCTTTTTTCAGCGATTCACTGACCTTTGCAAGTCTCTGAGCCTCACGGCTGCGTAACTTTGCAGCTGTCTCATCATTATCGTCGAAAAAGCCGTACAGAGCGTCGCTCTCTGTCAGGAGCTTCCATTCAGCAGTTTTTTCCGCAACGATGATAACATATATTTTATCCTTGTCATCAACAGCGTACTCCTCTGTTATCTCGAACTTAAGTTCATACAGATTTTTTCTGAGGAGCTCCACCTTTGTCATGGGCTGAAGAATGAATCGGATATTGTCCATTTCAGCATCACACTGACCAATTATTGCGGTTATGGTTTCTCCGCCCATGCCTGCGATGACAACATCTGTCACTCCGTTCAGGTCAACTTTTTCAAGTCCGTCAGAGAGAACAAGCTCCACTTTATCCTGTATTCCGTATTTTTCAACAGTATTTCTCGCAGCCTCAAGAGGACCTTCCTTCACATCGGAGGCGATGACCTTGCTGCATTTTCCGCTGTTTATAAGCTCAGCTGCCAGGTAAGCGTGGTCTGTACCAACATCAGCAGCAATACCTGTACCGCTGACAAGCTCTGCTATTTTATTCAGTCTTTTATCAAGCATCATTGTACCTCATTATCAGTAAAATAGCGCACTGCACCGCAGTACGCATAAACAAAACCAAGCACAGCCGTTTCCGACTGTGCTTTCGGTCTTATTAATTATGCCTCGTTCATCTTGGCAAAGCAATCGCTGCAGTAAACTGCACGGCCTTCCTTTGGCTCGAAAGGAACCTTTGCTTCGCCGCCGCATGAAGCGCAAACTGCTGTGTACATTACGCGCTCAGCCTTGCCTGCGTTCTTTCTTGCATCACGACATGATTTGCATCTCTGGGGCTCGTTAACGAAGCCTTTCTCTGCATAAAATTCCTGTTCGCCTGCGGAGAAAATGAACTCGTTTCCGCACTCCTTGCAAACTAATGTCTTGTCTTCGTACATAGTACAATACCTCGCTTAATTATTTTCGACCACGGTTGGATTTACACCCACATCTTTGTAAAACAACGCTCTTCTGGGTTGAGCTACACGGTCATATTTCAATTTGTATCATGCATGAGCGCACGGATCTTTCTTCTTGCACGCTGCATGGCGTTATCGACGGCTTTTTCCGTCATATCCAGCTTTGCGGCAGCATCTTTGTAGCTCATTCCCTGTACACAGAGAGTAAGCACATTCAGTTCTGTAAGAGACAGCACTGAACAGATGTCCTTCCACAGCTCGGAAAAAAATTCTTTGTAAAAATAAATGCTTTCGGGAGTTTCCTCATCTGACAGCATATCTGCGGCATCTTCATCATCTATTCTTTCGGCGAAGGAAAGGACCTTTACCGATTTTTTAGACACAGTTCTCATACGATTGACGATACATACCTCGGCAAAGGTAGAAAACTTAACGCCTTTTCTGGGATCAAATGCCTCAATAGCTTTGAGAAGGCTTATCATCCCTTCCTGGTACAGGTCATCGCTGTCGGTTTCTGAGTTTGCATAAATTTCCGATTTAATAAAAATAAGCTTAGAAAAGCGTGAGATAAGAACAGCTGAAGCTGATTTATCGGTCTTTCCGAGCACAGCGAGCTCCTCATCTGTTTTGCTGTTCAATTCATTCAAATTGAAATCCAAATCAAGCAAGCTATCCACCCAACAATCTGCATTTCCCATACAAGTTGATATTATGCCTGTCCCTCGGGAATCCCCGAGGGACACGGGCAATAATCTTTATATTAGTTTTCTGAATCCTTAGCAGCTTCTTCCTCAGCAGCCTTGAGCAGTTCAGCCATATCAAAGTTGAAGTTAGCGCTCTTGTTGCCCTGAGCAGGCTTGTTCTGCTGATTCTGAGCATTATTCTGGTTATTATTCTGTGCAGGCTTGTTGTTATTATTATTGTTGTTGTTATTGTTATTATTATTGTTGTTCTTATTGAAGTTGCCTACGCCTGCAAAAGGATCCGGAGTCTTGATCTCAGCAGCAGCCTTTGCATAGCCCTCAGCGTCAGCCTTAGGAGCCTTTGAAGGTGTAAATTCAGCCTTCGGAGGATCCATCTTCTTTACAGGAGCTTCATTCTTCTGTACATCGATAGTCTTGCGGGCTTCGCCGATGATATTCTGTGCATCATTCATTCTGCCTGAGCACTGATTTGTAAGGTTATTGAGAACAGAAGCAATATCTGTGAACTTGCTGTTGATGCTCTCGATCTCTGTGAGAAGCATCTCACGGACTGTCTTGGACATTTCGTTGACCTTATCAGCGTGAGCATTAGCCTCATTTACAGTATTGCGAGCCTGATCGTTAGCTTCCTTGATGCAGTTCTCAGCAGCACGGTTTGCATTTGAAACAGCCTTTTCAGCCTCTGCGTTAGCATCCTTGACAACCTGAGCAGCCTTGTCGTTAGCTTCCTTTGTAACCTGAGCAGCCTTGTCGTTAGCTTCCTTAGTTACCTGAGCAGCCTTATCATTAGCCTCCTTGGTTACCTGAGCAGCCTTATCGTTAGCCTCCTTGGTAACAGCCTCTGCCTCCTGCTTAGCCTTGTTCTGGATCTGAGCAACGTTTTTCTGAGCCTCGGTAAAGAGAGCACCCATATCGAATGTAGGAGTTGCATTTTCTCTAAGATCTGTGATCTCATCGTTGAGCTTAGCGATCTCGGATTCCTTAGCGTTGAGCTTAGCCTCCTTGTCAGCAGCCTCACGGGTCTTAGCCTCGAGCTTAGCATTGATCTCAGCGATCTGCTTTGTCTTTGCTGCAAGCTCCTCAGTGATCTTAGCGATCTCCTGCTTAGCCTTTGCAAGCTCGCCGTCAGCAGCTCCGCCTGCAGCAGGAGCAGCGCCCTGAGCAGCCTTCTGTTCAGCAGCTCTGAGACGATTTCTCAGTTCCTCTATTTCCTTCTTAGCAGCTTCAAGTGCAGCTGTTGTCTGAGCATTTGCCTGCGGATTAGCAGCGCCCTGAGCAGCCTTCTGCTCTGCGACCTTGAGCTGTTCCTTGAGTGCGTCGATCTCCTTCTTTGCAGCCTCTAAAGCAGCTGCAGCCTGTGCGTTTCCTGCACCGCCGCCCTGTGCCTTGAGCTGATTTATGGTCTTCTGGAGTTCTTCATTTTCCTTCTTTGCAGCTCTGAGAGCATTGTTGGAGGTATTGAGCTTCTCCTGAAGGTTCTCGACCTGATTTTTATATTTAGCTAATTCCTCGGGATCTGAAGCATTGCTGCTTTCCTTAGACGCTTTCAGTTCGTCCTCAAGGGCAACTATCTTAGAATTAAGCTCGTCGAGGTATGTAATAACGTCCTCTTTGATAAATCCCTTCTGACCGATCTTGGTTTCTCTTAATACGGTTGGTGTTGGTTCGCTCATGGTACTCTCCATTCCCCTCGGTGGGACCGAGGTAAAAAATTAAGGAATAAGAACCCATACTCAGTTTCTGTGAAGGAACGGTTTGGTGATATTGCATATAAAAAAGCCTTCACAGTCCATGAATACAGGTTGTGATGATTTTGCCTTAACTAAATTATAACATATTAATTATATTATTTCAACTATTGAAATGTAGAAAATTTGGATTGATTTTAGTGCAAATTACTATAAAATTGCCTTGAAATATACTACGTGTTAAAAAACAGTCAATTCCTTTAGCCTAATACGTAATATCAGCTCATTAAGTTACAATTTGTAAACATAAATGCTATAAGAAATGTTATTTTTATATTCATTGTAAAATGACGGAGAACATTCTTCATCAAGTTAAAAATAGCCTCTGTTCACCAGAAACAAAATGAAAAACACGACAATTTCGATCACTAAGCCAATCCCAAGAGTACAAACAAGTTTCATAACATATCTCTTTTTCAAGCCATTTTCACATAAAACAAAAGCGGCTCATACGAGCCGCTTATTATGCGTTTATTAGTTGCCGAGCATCTTGAAGATGTCATCAAGGTCATAATCCTGATTTGAAGCAGCAGGCTTTGCAGGTGCACTTGGAGCACCGAAGCCAAGACCATCAATGAGAGGATTATCGATAGGAATGATCTCATCCTCAGGATTCTCGATTGCTGCACCTTCAACAGCAGCATCATTTGCAGCATCCATATCATCGAAGCCTGCAGCGATAACTGTGATAGTCATCTCATCCTGCATATCTTCCTTGAATGCTGTACCGAAGATGAACTCAACACCGTCAGCAGCTGTATCTGTGATCATCTTTGTAGCTGCATCAACATCAGAAGAAAGAATATCCTCGGACATTGCGATATTGATAAGAAGTCTCTTAGCACCGGAGATAGAAGTCTCAAGAAGCGGGCTGGAGATAACAGCATTTGCAGCATCTCTTGCCTTGTCCTTGCCTGTACCGTGACCGATAGCCATGTGAGCGTAGCCTGCGTTTCTCATGATTGTTGAAACGTCTGCGAAGTCGAGGTTTATGTAGCCTTCCTCGACGATAAGATCTGAAATGCTCTTTACACCTGTCTTGAGCACATCATCTGACAGTGCAAAGGACTGGAGCATTGTAAGAGGCTTATCGAGACCAACGAGAAGTCTCTCGTTAGGGATAACGATAAGAGAATCAACATACTTTCTGAGTTCAGCGATACCTCTTTCAGCCTGTGCCATTTTCTGCTCTCTCTCAAAGAGGAAAGGCTTTGTAACGACAGCAACTGTAAGGATATCCATTTCCTTGGCGATCTTTGCAACTACAGGAGCAGCACCTGTTCCTGTACCGCCGCCCATACCGGCAGTAATAAAAATCATATCAGCGCCCTTGAGGTGTGTCTCGATCTCGTCGCGGTTCTCTTCAGCGCTGCGCTGACCGATCTCAGGCTTGTTTCCTGCGCCTCTGCCCTTTGTGAGCTTTGCACCGATCGGTATTCTTGTAGTAGCCTTGGATTTGTTAAGAGCCTTGGCATCTGTGTTTATTGCGATATATTCTATATTACTTACACCTGAATCCACCATGCAGTTAACAGCGTTTCCGCCGCCGCCGCCGACACCGATGACCTTTATATTTACATCAGGTTCGAGTGTTTCCTCGTAATTGAAATCTGACATTTGAACTCCTCCTACTATTTAAATTATCCTTAATTTATCAATTTTATATATTAACCTATAAATACACTTTATATTTTAGCATAATGACAAGATTTTTTCAAGTCCAAATAAGACATTTTTTATTTTCAGCGAAATAAACAATAACAAACAGCTAAAACGCTCCATTTTCTACATTTCTTAAATGCTGTTACCACTGATTTTCTGAACTATAGTCAGCATTTGTTGTATCTGTGCTGCCGCTCCACTGTCCGCTCTGGTCACTCCAGCTGTTGTCTGCACTCCACTGGCTGTTGTCACCGCTCCACTGGTCGCTCTGCTGAGTCCAGCTGTTGTCGCTCCACTGATCGCTGTAGCCGGAGTTATCAGCCTCTGTCCACTGCTGCTGTGGAGCTGTTGTAGTCGGCTCTGTTGTACCTCTGTTATTGTTGAATTCATTGAGCATTTCCTCCTGCTTAGGATCGTGCTCACTTTGTATGATAGGATAGCCGTACTCATCTGTCATCGGAGCAGTAGTTGGCTCGACAGCTCCCGGAACAATAACAGGTCCGTCGCTGGTCCTGAAGCTGCACTGCTTGGTGCCGATCATTGTCATGTAGCCTTTTTTGCCCTTTACAGTCTCATCCTGCATGACAGTCTCCGCAAGATTCAGCTTGTATTCGACGTCTTTCCAGTTACCCATCTTGAAGATCATACCGTTTTTGTAATTAACGATAATAGCGTATTCATCGCTCATATCCACGGTCAGGATACTGTCATCATCCTTTGCTGCCATACTTGATATAAGCTCGAAAAACGCATCTTTCTTATGCTCATTGTCAGATGTTGCCACCTTTCCGGGAGTATGGTCCGCAGGATCAAAACCATATATAATAGGAAGGCCGTCTGTAATGAATCCATTATCTGCCAGTATCTTTCCTTTTTTGCTCACAAGAAGGGTCCCGTCACCGTAATTGACATTGAATGCTGGTACGCACTTTGAAACGGTAATATTCAGTGACGACGGGAAATCCCTGTCTACCTTGGCAGTCTCAACATACAAAAGATCATCAAGTATCTTCTGCGCACTCTTTTCACAGTCAAGTCTGAGCAGATTATCGCCTTTTTTTATGCCCGAAGCCTCAACTATCTCCTCTGCGGAATACATATCCGACTGGCCTGACACGCGTATCTCATTTATATTAAATAAGAAAGTATAGCTTATGGTAACACCTGCCGTCAGAGCCAGCAGCAGCACCACAAGTCCGTAAATATTCATTTTTCTTTTACGGCGTCTTATACGCTTTCGGCTGTTTTGCCTTTCGACACTGGTTTTTTCGACGTCTTTCATATTCTCTCCTGATCCTTCCGCCTCAGACGCGGCGCATATCTCCGCCGAGAAGTCTTACGGCTTCTTCCATATTTTCATATCCTCTGTCGATGTGACAGATGCGGCTTATTTCGGAGCTTCCCTCAGCACAGAGAGCAGCCGTGACCATAGCTGCACCGCCTCGCAGGTCAGTTGCCTCCACATTAGCGCCGTGAAGACCTTCCCTGCCCTTTACGACAGCGACCTTGCCAAGCACCTGTACATCCGCTCCCATTTTTACAAGGGCATCCGTATGACGATAGCGGCAGTCAAAGATGTTCTCCTCGAAAACGCTGGTGCCGTCGGCAACACAAAGCGCAGCCATTAGCACAGCCTGTGCGTCAGTAGGAAATCCCGGATGAGGCATTGTCCTTATTCTGTCTCTGACAGCTTTAAGCCGTGAACCGCTGCGAAGGTATATTTTATTTTCAGATGTATAAATACTGCATCCCGTCTGCTCCAGAACTGATAAAAACGGCTCTGTTTCGGGAACACAGGCATTTGTAAGTATTAGCTCGCCCTTAGTCGCAGCCACCATGGAAAGATATGTCGCGCCTGCTATCCTGTCGGGCATTATTGTATATTCACAGCCGTGAAGCTGATTTTTTCCTCTGATAATGATACTGCTGCCGCCGTCTCCCGATATATCAGCACCGCAGGCTCGCAGAAAGCTGCAAAGATCGCATATCTCAGGCTCACGGGCAGCATTGTTGATAACCGTCTCTCCCTCGGCTGTGACCGCGCAGAGGATAATATTCTCCGTTGCGCCAACAGACGGAAAGGCAAGTGAGATCTTAGCGCCCTTAGCCCTGCCTGAAGGCGTATGGCAAATAATGCTGCCTCCGCTGTCGCGTATCTCAACGCCCATTTTCCTGAGAGCGGAAAGGTGCATATCTATGGGACGGGGGCCCAGCTCACATCCGCCCGGGATGCTGACAGTACACTCACCTGCCCTGCCCAGCATAGCTCCCATGAATATGATAGACGAGCGCATCTCACGCATAAGCTCCTCGAATATGCCGGTACTGACAATGTTATCCGAGCTTATTATCGCCGTATTTCCCTCAAAGCTGCATTTACAGCCAAGACAATTGAGGATCCTTGCGGCTGCATAAACATCGGTAAGCTTCGGACAGCTGTGCAGCGTACAATCGCCGCAGCACAGGAGCGCCGCCGCCATTATTGGCAGGGAGCTGTTTTTGCTGCCCTGTAAGGCAAGCTCACCGCAAAGGCGTCTGCCGCCTGTAATTACAAATTTCTGCATCATACCACCTCACAGCATTTTTATGTATAGTATGCCGTGATGCAGATATGTGTTACAGATCAAAATAATTCTTTAATTCGTCGGAGTATGCAGACACACTTAATTCCGCATTCCGAATTACGAATTCCAAATTGAATTTAGAAATTTTGTGAATGTTTCCGACATTTCATCGGGGATAAATGCGTACATCATGTGTCCTTTGTCGGACAGATGTACCTCTCCGCCGCATTTTTCTGCGTAGTCGATACCCACCTGTCTCCATGAGACCTTTTTTGTCATGGTCTTCATATCGCTTATGTAAAAGCAGCACGGACATTTCAGTATCCCCGTGTTTTCTGCTTTCTGCGCATTTTCCGTCATGTTCAGGGCTTCGTCGGTAAATTCGGGGTTAGCGATGTTTTTATAAAACATTTCCCTGTACATCTTCTTTTCTTCGCCGCTCAGCTCACTGCCGTCAAGAAGTCCCGAAACATTTTCAAGTTTGTTTCTGAAAAGCTTCGTCAGAAATCCTCCTTTTGCCACTTTTTGCAGCAGCTTCTGCTGCTTTTTTACCATGCCGCAGCGTTTTTCCTCGCTTACTTCCTTAGCCTGCAATACAGCCATAGTTGGGATACCCATATCCATACTGAGCACGGCTTTCACCTCATCGGGATATGTATTCGCCCAGTAAACAGCCTCAAATCCCGAATAGGAATGAGCTGCAAGAACATAGGGCGGCTCGATGCCTGCCTTACGGAGCGCTTCTCTGTCCTCGGAAACGAGATTTTCAATAGTTCTGGGAGTTTCAGCACTTCCGCTGAAGCCATACCCTGCTTTTTCAATTACGGCTATACGGTACTTTACGGACATTCTCCTGTATACAGGCTTGTATTCAAGCACAGGGCAGGTCACGCCGTTGCCTGCCATAAATACTATGGTAACATCGCCGCTGCCCTCACTGTACACATTGAGCTTTGTGCCGTTTACTTCGACTTTTTCACCTGTGTTCATTTCTTACTCTTTTCAATTAGCTTATCTATTACTGCAAGTATCCTGTCGTTTGTATCTGTAAGGTGAAGCTTCGCCGCACTTTCTGACATGGACTTTACCTTTACCGGGTCGCCATAGAGCTTTTCTATCTCAGCTATCATTTTCTCGTTGGTAACATCCTTCTGCTCGATGACAACTGCTGCACCTGCATTTCCAAGCACCATTGCATTGTGGTACTGGTGATTTCCTGCAACGATAGGCGAAGGGATAAGTATTGAAGCCTTGCCTGCTGCTTCAAGCTCTGCAAGTGTAGAAGCTCCCGAGCGGCAGATAACAAGGTCTGCTGCAGCAAGGCAGACGTCCATATCGTTTATGTACTCTGTAATGCGAAGCCTGTCGGATTTAAGCGGGATGCCTGCGGCTTTCATAGCCTGTGGGAAGGTCTCCTTTCCCATTCCGCCGTAGCCGTGGATATGGTTGATGTTAAGCCCTTTGCCGACATGCCACTTTATGACCTCGGTCATAGTGTCGTTGATACAGCCAGCACCAAGACTTCCGCCGAATGAGAGGATAGTGAAGCTGTCATCGAAGCCAAGCTTCTTACGTGCCTCTTCACGGCTCATGGTGTTGATATTGCTTCTTACGGGAAGTCCCGTAACACTGTGCTCGAACTTGGTCTCGTCCATGAACTTAAGTGCTTCCTTGACAGTCAGCATAACGTAGTCAACTTCCTTTGAGAGAAGCTTATTTGTAACTCCGGGATAGGCATTCTGCTCATGTATAGCAGTCGGTATGCCCATTCTTGCAGCCTTTCGTATAACAGGACCGGCTGCATAGCCGCCTGTGCCGATAGCAATATCGGGCTTGAATCCCTCTATTATCTGCTTTGCCCTCTTGCCTGATGTTACAAGATAGGCAAGCGCTTTGGCATTTCTTCCGATATTCTCAATGGATATTTTTCTCTGGAAGCCTGCTACCTTTATAGTTTCAAGCTTATAGCCTGCCTTCGGCACCAGCTTTGACTCCATACCCTTCGGAGTACCTGCAAACAGAAACTCTGTATCAGGGTATTTGCTCTTTATTATATCAGCAATGGCAAGACCGGGATTTATATGACCGCCTGTTCCTCCGCAGGCAATGAGAACTCTCATACTTATGCTCCTTTTGGCAGCGCATTTTCGCTGCTGCCCTCTGATTTCTTTTTCTTCTTCGGCTGCTTAGGCTTTTCGTCCGGATAGTACCTATGCTGAGAGATATTCAGCATGATCCCCATTTCCGCCAGCTGCATTATAAGCGCCGTACCGCCATAACTGAAGAATGGCAGACTGATACCTGTATTAGGTATCAGGTTGCTTACAACGGCAAGGTTCAGAACAGTCTGTATACCTATCTGAGTAGTGATACCGACAGCAATGAGCATGCCGAAGCGGTCCTTGCAGCGGACTGCGATAGAGTAACCTTCAACTATAAGAAGGAAGAATACGATTATAATAGCAAGTGCTCCCGCAAAGCCAAGCTCCTCACATACTATGGGGAATACGAAGTCGTTCTTTGTTTCGGGAAGATAAAGATATTTCTGACGGGAGTTGCCCAGTCCGAGACCAAAAAGTCCGCCCGAACCGATCGCAATAAGTGAGTTTGCAGTCTGCCATGTATCATTAAGCTTATCGGCAAAGGGATCCTTCCATGACTTTATACGTACCGCAACATAACTGTCAGGTACCTGCGCCTGCCACGAGATATATGCGATGATCAATCCAAGCGCACCTGCGCCAAGGGCAATAAAGTGCTTTTTGTTGACACCGCCGCAGAGTATCATCGCAATAGCGATGGTTCCCAGGAGTATGATACCCGAGATATGCTTCTCAAGAGCAATGAGCAGCACATATACACCGAGGATCACAGCATACTTTATGATACCCGTACTGAAATTATTCATCTTCTTGCCGTCACGCTCCATGCTGTAGGCAAAGAAGATAATGAGTGCAAGCTTAGCCACCTCTGACGGCTGAAGGTTGAGAGGACCGATGTCTATCCATCTTCTCGCGCCCATCGAACCGCCCTCGTCATTACCGATGAGAAGAACGGCTACAAGCAGAGCAGCTCCCAGAATGTACATAAGGCTTGCAACATTTATCTTTTTAAGTAAAGGAAGCTTCAGATTCTTGAAGTTATGATAATCCATCTTCATAAAAAAAATCATAGCGACAAAGCCGATAACGGCATTTTTCGCCTGATTTTTCGCGTAATAAAGACCGTCTCCGCCGTGCTCGCTGTATGCCCATGCATAGCTTGCAGATGACATCATCACAATGCCTACTACAAGGAGTATCATAACATATGCGAAGAACGGAAGACTCAAGTCACCGCTCTTGCCCCCTGAAAAGGGGTTATACTTTGCAAAGCGGTTTTTAGGCTTTGAATTGCTTGACGCCATTTTTTCTCCTTAAATATATGGTATTTAGAAAACTAACAGTGTAATTATGCCCAGAACTCCGAAAATAATGCCAAAGAGCGAAAAAGTTATCACTATTTTGTACTCGCTGAAGCCGCTCATCTCGAAGTGATGGTGGATAGGAGTCATCTTGAAGATACGCCTGCCCTCTCCGTACTTCTTCTTTGTATATTTGAAGTAGCTTACCTGTATAACAACAGAAAGTGCCTCGATGATGTATACGAGAGCAACAAGGAGAAGCAGAAGATGCTTATGGAGGATAATACCAATGCCTGTTACGGCTGCCCCCAGGAACATTGAGCCTGTGTCGCCCATAAAGCACTTTGCCGGATTAAGGTTCCAGAGCAGGAAGCCCAGACATCCGCCTGCAAGAGCCATAGTAAAGCAGGTCATCTCGTTCTGCTTCAGGATAGAGCAGCATACTGTGAATATCAGCATAGCCACAAGTGTTACCGAGCCGCAGAGACCGTCTACTCCGTCTGTGAGGTTCACCGCATTGGTAAGATAGATTATGACCGCCATCATAAGTATATAATAGAATATACCAAGTGATGGACTTCTCCAGAAGCCGAGGTCGATGCGTGTATAACCGTCGCCGAAGAAATGCACCGCAGCGAGGAAACCTGCGCCGCAGACAAGCTGTATAGCTATCTTCTGCCATGGTGAAAGTCCGTCGTTGTTCTTTCTTGCAACCTTTGTATAGTCATCGATAAAGCCGATAACACCGAATGCAACAGAAAAGAGCAGTACGCTCAGCAGCAGATAGAAGGGCTTGAAGCTGGACTTGTCGGTAGTGTCCACACCTGATGAAAGTCTGTATATCCAGTAGCCTGCAACAGCAGTTATCATGGTGGAGATTATGAACATGAAACCACCCATTGTGGGAGTTCCCTGTTTTTTCTCATGCCATTTCGGTCCGTCCACAGTTTTTATAGGCTGACCGAATTTGATCTTATGCAGGAACGGCACAAGGAATATACCAGAAACTCCTGCTATAACGAATGATAAAAGTGCAGAAATAAGATTGACTATCCACAAAGACATTTAAAATAACAACTCCAGTTTTATTTATTGAGAAGCTTCAGACCTTCAGCGACTATTTCACGTTCGTCGAAGTGTATGTGCTCCATGCCTGCAAGCACCTGATAATCCTCATGTCCCTTGCCGGCAAGTACTATTATATCACCTTTCTCAGCAATTTTCAAGGCATGAAAAATCGCTTCTTTTCTGTCAACCACAACATCATAGTTCACAGCTTCTCCCTCAAGGCCTGAGAGTATATCCTGTATGATAGCCTCAGGCTGTTCATTCCGGGGATTATCCGATGTGATTATGAGCTTATCTGCGTACTTTGCCGCAGCTTTAGCCATTTTCGGGCGCTTTGCCGCATCACGGTTTCCGCCGCAGCCAAAAAGGCAGATAAGGTCGTTTTCAGTATACTCCCTGACGCTTCTGAGGATATTTTCTACAGCATCGGGAGTGTGGGCATAGTCGCAGATCACCGTGAAGTCAAGGCCTGTAGGTATTACCTCACAGCGTCCCTTAACTCCGTTATACTCTTCAATAGCAGGTATTATGCTGTCAATTGACAATCCCACCTCAAGACAGGCAGCAATGGCGGCTGTAATATTCGACACATTGAACTGTCCCGGCATTCTTGTCCTGATAAGGTGTGACTTATCTCCGTTGCAGAACCAGAAGCTTGAACCTGTAGACTTTATCTTTATGCCGTCGGCATAGTAGTCTGCATTCTCCTTAACACTGAAGCTCTTTCGCGTGCAGCTTACCTCGCCGAAAAGCCTTCTGCCGTAGTCATCGTCAGCATTGATGACAGCACAGTCACAGATGTCAAAGAGCATTTTCTTAGCCTGATAATAGTCCTCCATATCCTTGTGGTAGTCCAGATGATCCTGAGTAAGATTGGTAAAGACTGCCACATCAAAATATGATGTCCCTATCCTGTACTGACACAGACCGAAAGATGAGACCTCCATAACAACATACTCACATCCCGCATCTGCCATCTTTGCCAGCAGCCCCATGAAATCATACGCCATCGGAGTAGTGTTTTCGGTATGGAGTATCTCATCTCCTATTTCGTTCTGTATCGTACCGACGAGCCCTGTTTTATGCCCGTTCTTCATAAGGATATTTTTGATAACATTGGTGATAGTGGTCTTGCCGTTAGTACCTGTAACACCGATAAGCTTCATTTTGCGTTCCGGGTGTCCGAACCATGCCGAGCATATCTGTCCGTAAAGCTTTCGGGAATTATCGGTGATTATCTGTCTGTCGCCAAGACCGAGGTCGCGCTCGCAGACTACTGCCGCTGCGCCCTTTTCAAGCATTTCCGCAGCCGCCGTATGTCCGTCGAAGCTCCCCCCCTTCACGCAGACAAAGAGGCTTCCCTCGGTGACTTTGCGTGTATCATCGGTAACTGAGCTTATCTCGGTATCGCCTATAGCAGTAACAGCGTTGTTTTCGATAAGATCGCGTAATTTCATTGTGTCTGCCTCCTGTCCTTTTCCTGTAAAAATATTATTTCTTTGTATTCAGCGTGTATGCTTTGGAATATACCGCTTTAAAAAGTATGATCGCTGATAGTTTAGTCGCTTATCTCATTTACCATGAATTCAAGCTCTATTGTAGTACCTCTCGGAACTAAAGTCCCCTCTGTGATAGACTGACTGTTTACTGTAGCACCGTCACGGTCAATAGAAGCACCCTTGGTAGTGTAGTTGAGACCGCTGTCGTTGATTATCTGATTTGCAACACTTGGTGAACAGCCGTACAGATAAGGTACCATGACCATTGTATCTGATGGATCCACCTTTTCTGTATAAAGGTATACACAGCCGTCCTTGGCAATAGACTTACCTGTCATAGGAGACTGATCCACTACTTCTATACCGTTGCCGATCTTTTCGTATTTTACTCCCATACCGTCAAGAGTCTTTACGGCATCGTCAATACTTGCGCCCTTGAGAAGCGGTACCTTGACATCAAGGTTCTTGAGCTCCTGCTCGTTATACTCAGGGCTCTTGCCAAGGTAAGGAAGAACCTCTGTAAGTATCTCTCTTGCAGTAGGAACTGCACATTTGCTTCCGTAGTACAGGTCGCCTTCTTTATCAGGCATATCCGCCAGAACAAAGAGTATCAGCTCAGGATCGTCCGCTGGTGTAAAGCATACATACGAAGCACCGTATTCCTGAATAGCGGCGTCCTCCTGTTCCTTTATCTCCTCATAACGCGAGGTCTCACTGAGTCGCTGTGAGGTACCTGATTTACCTCCGATAGCAAAGCCCTTGATATTAACATTGCCTGCGCCGTTGCCGACAACAACATTATAAAGAGCATTTCTCATCTTAGCCGAGGTATCCTCGGAGATCACCTGTCTTCTGACTGTGCGCTCGTTTTTGAGAACTATATTGCCGTCACTGTCAACAACCTTGTCAACTACATAAGGCTTCAGAAGATAACCGCCGTTTATAGATGCACAGCAGGCTGTGATCATTTCAATAGGAGTGATGGTCTCGCACTGTCCGAAAGAACTAACCGCAAGATCGACAAGCTCCATCTCATCAAGTTTTTTGTTATTGCCTTTTACCTCAACAGGCAGATCAATGCCTGTCGGCTCTCTGAAGCCGAATGCGTCAAAGTAATAGCAGAACTTCTCCTTGCCGAGCTTCATGCCAATGTCCATGAAAGCAGGGTTGCAGGAGTTTGTGAGAGCCTCCTGGAATTTCTGTACGCCATGACCGGGAGCAAGCTTCCAGCAGTCGATATTAGCCTTATGGCCTTCAATTTTCTTAAAGCCCTCGCAGTAGAATGTGTCATTTTCAATGTCTATTACATTTTCCTCAATTGCCGCAGAGCTGGTTATGATCTTGTATACCGAACCGGGCTCATAAGTCTCGGTTATGCACTTATTCTTCCACATACGCTCTCTGGCTTCGGTATAATAATCGTCAAAATCCTTTTTCGTTGGTTCGACGATATTCTTTTCAGCGAATATCTTATCATATATTGACTGATCCGATACAGTAAAGGGATCATTGAGATCAAAGGACGGATATGTGGCCATGCCGTAGATCGCGCCTGTTTTGGGATTCATAAGGATAGCACAGGAGCGGTTCTTTACACTGTGGTCATCGACCATTTTCTTAAGGTTCTTTTCAAGTATATACTGTATCTCTCTGTCAATTGTAAGATATACATCATCGCCGTCCTTCGCCTCAAATGTCTTTGAGTATCTGTATGGCAGAGCATTTCCGTTGGAATCCACAGCTGAGATAGTTCTTCCGTCAACTCCGGAAAGATACTTGTTATATGAAGACTCAACACCATAGGAGATATTTCCGTTTGTAAAACCGATAACGGAAGCTGCAAGATCCTTCTGAGGATAATAGCGCTTTGTATCCTCCTCGTTTCTGACCGAAACGAAGCCCCACTCGTTGAAGAAATCATCTATTTCGTCCGCAACAGGCTTCTCGACCTGTTCCTGGAGCACGATATACCGGCTGTCCTGCGCTATAGCGTCGAGGACCTTCTCCTTTGATATGCCCAGCTTCTGAGAGAGCAGATCCACAGCTTCCTCCTTGAAGGCGTCTATGGACTCTGGCAGCTTGTTCTTGTCATTGCCGTTTTCATCAAGTACAGGAGTATATGTACCTGAGGCTACATCGACCTTGCGCTTATTTATAAGCTTTTCAAGTCTGTCAAGATCCTCTTTGAAGCTCTGAGGGTCTATAAATATCTTATAAACCGTAGCACTTTTGGCAAGAGCAACACCCTTCGAGTCATATATTGAGCCTCTGTGAGCTGATATGCTTACCGAGCCAAAGTGCTGATCGTTAGCCATATTCTGGTACTTTTTATTATCGAGAACTGATATTTTGAAAAAGTTTCCTGCTACAGCTGCAAAAAGCACACTGAAAGCAGCAGTCATGATTATCTTTGATCTGAACCTCATTGCATTTGAGGGATTTGTATTTATCACTGAAATCTTCCTTTCCGTGATGACGATATATAAATAAAAAGGCAGGGTTTTCATGTGCCCCGCCTCTGAACATCTTATTTATCTTTTCAGGATGTCCTTTTTCTTTTGATACGACGAAGGATTTATCGCTATTCAAGCGTGGACTGCCGCCCCCGGACTCCGTTACGCCCTGAGTCCGGGAACTGCAAATCCGATATTCCGATCACCCGCTGTATCTCCGTGTTCTACATATAACCTCGGCATTTATATATTTTTTTGCGCCGATAGTGTTCCTTAATAATGCGGGCAGCCCTTTTGTTATATATATATTGGTACTACCCTCTGAAATATTCCACGCATTTATCGAAGAAGGATTTTATTTTCGCTATGATTCCTTTTTCCTGCTCTGGAATAGTTACGACATCGCCGGTCTGTATCTGGATATATTTTATCTGTGTGGAATCTATTTTTTCCATTCCTATCGACTTTGCATATTCTTCAATGCTCTTAGCCGACATTTTTCCGTCAAGTTCAGACTGGAGTCTTACGTTTTCGGCTGCGACGCTATCGAGCTGTTCCTGAAGAGCGGACACCTGATTATAGGCTGTATTCCGCTTATCAAGGGAGTAGATAACCGAGCCGAACAGTGCGGCAGCCAACAGTGATACAAAAATTATCTTAAAAACTGAACCGCTTCTGGCTTCGTTCTTTGTCATTTGTATCTTTGGCTTTTGCTCAGATCTGTTGTCAATAGCGTCACCTGTTTCGGTCATCTCGTCCGAATCGGCATCGTCATAGCTTTCATCCATATAATAGCGTACAGTGTTTTCAGCCATTGCTTTCCGCACTCCTTTCTATTATTCTGAGCTTTGCGCTTCTGCTTCTGTTGTTTCTTTCGAGTTCCTTTTCTTTAGCCTCTAATGGCTTTCTGTTCACAAGTTTTCCCTGCGGCTTGTGTCCGCATACACACTGGGGAAAATCCGGTGGACAAATGCATCCCTTACACCATTCTGCGAATTTCTGTTTAACAATTCTGTCTTCAAGGGAATGGAAGGTAATAACTGCAAGGCGTCCGCCTGCCCTCAGACTGAAGAATGCGTCCTCGAGCCCCTTTGAAAGGTGCTCAAATTCTCCGTTGACAGCGATTCTGATCGCCTGAAAGGTCTTTTTGCAAGGGTTCTTTTCGCGTCTTGCCTTCTGAGGAACACTTTCTCTTATGATGTCTGCAAGCTGCATAGTAGTCATTATAGGCGAGCTTTCTCTTGCACGGATTATATTTGAAGCAATTCTTCTGGAGAACTTTTCTTCTCCGTACTCAAATATTATCCTTGCCAGTTCCTGCTCGGAATAAGTATTGACCACATCGGCTGCACTCATTCCCTCCTTGCTCATTCTCATATCAAGAGGAGCGTCGGAGTGGTACGAGAAGCCTCTGCTTCCCTCATCGAGCTGAAAGGACGAAACACCGAGATCCATAAGGATACCGTCGGCATAGTCTATATCAAGTTCATCGAGGACTGCTCTTATTTCCGAATAGTTCCTGTGGAACACGGTGGCATTTTTATAGACCGAAAGGCGTTCTGTTGCAACCGCAACAGCGTCGGGGTCTCTGTCAAGAGCGATCAGCCTTCCATTTTCATTCAGATGGGAGGCAATTGCAGAGGAGTGACCTGCACCGCCTGCGGTACCATCTACATAGACACCGTCAGGACGGATGTTAAGTCCATCAATACATTCCTCAAGCATAACAGGTATATGGGTAAATTCCATCAAGCAAAACTCTCCTTATTTCCGACAATGATCGGCAACAAAGACAAAAACGTCTGTATCACAGAACAAGATCTGACAGAACATCGTTGATCTCCTCCTGAGAGATGCTGCTGTTGAATTCTTCCCACTTGGACTTATTCCATATCTCTGCTCTGTGATTCGCGCCGATAACAACGACTTCATCGGTTATGCCTGCGTGATCTCTGAGCTGCTGAGTGATAAAGATACGTCCCTGCTTATCAGGGTTCTGCTTATCAGCGCCTGCAAGAAGCTTACGTCTGATGTCAGCACCGTTCTTACCAGGTATGGAATTGAGCTTTTCGCAGTATTCCTGGAATGCTTCCGGCGAGTAAACGGCGATATAGGCGTCATCATGTCCCTGACAGAGGTAGAATTCAGCTCCAAGTATTTCGCGGAGCTTTGTCGGGAAGCTCATACGGCCCTTCTGATCTATACTGGGGTAGTAAGTACCGCACATAAGATCTGCCATAGAACTTCGCCTCACTTTCTCTCTGACTTCTAAGGAATGGTTCACCTAAATTTGGAAAATTTCACATCCAATCACCTTTTTTCACCCTAAACATATTTTACCATTATATCAGGTAAATTGCAATATGTAGTTTCCGCCAAGATTGAGGCAAAAAATCGGCTATTTTTTGTGGAATTTGTTTAATGTTTAACCATCAGTCAAAGAGAAACGAAACAAACGTTTTCATCTTCGTTAAATGTTTTTCTTTGTTTTTACCTTTTTTCACCTTTTTGGAATTTTTTCAGGTTTTTTTCACCTCTCGGCTTCACCTTTCATCACCCAAAAAGGAGAAATAAGTCTCCGGATATATAATAAGACAGCGTCCCACATATCCAAAGACTTATTCCTTTTGTTCTGTGTATTTTTGGCTTTAAGCCATATCAATCATATGTATATGTCAGATTGAATTTCGATGATTTAAGTCCCATCATCATTGAGAAGGGATAACCCTTTACTGTAGTCTGTCCGTCGATGCTGACGTTAGTGACATACCCTGTTTCTTCAGAGTAAACAGGCTGTATCCAGTTTCCGGGATCGTCCGAGAGAGTGATGTGATAAGCTGTTTCAAGCTTTTTCTTCACAGTCTCGGCAGACATATATGTAACTGTTCCCCAGTGAGGATCATAAGCGGCGTCATAGTCGCTGGGAACACTTCTGAGGTACGGATAATCCGCATAGAAAACTTCATAGCAATTTGCAGAGCATCCGCCGCTTGAAGCAGAGAATACTGTCAATGCATAATCGCCGTCATAGTAAAGAGCCTCGCCAAGGACCTCCTGGCAAGCATCAATGACTACCTGCGGAGGATCAGGCTTGCCTCTCAGATCCTTTGAATCATCGCCGTTATACTTTATATAAGTATATACTGCAACTGCCTGAGCCTTTATAGCTTCATATGAGAAGCTGCCGCCCACCTCGCGGTTTACTATTTCGGAAACGACCTTCAGAGTATCGCCTGCCGGCTCATGGGCAATGGTAAGCTCCTCCTCATCGGTCATGCCTGTATTCATAAGGTAGGTTCCGGGATAATAGTGGAAGAGTATATCCTGATAAGACCAGCCTGCGCAGCTTGCATAGAAGTTAGCGCCGTTCTGGCTCATACCTACTCCGTGTCCCCAGCCGTATGTCACAAATGCGAACTCTCCCGGTTTTGCTTCCACGTTGGGATCAGGCTGAGACGATGGAATATCACCTACAGAAGCTCCTGTTGTCTTGTCCTCTACTGCTGTAGGCTCCTTGCTGCGGCTTTCCGCCGCATTTTTTGACAATGTAGGCGTTGCTTTTTTCAACGCATTCTTTTTCTTTGCAGCGGCTTCCTGACGAGCCTTGCGCTCCTCCTCAGAAAGTCCTGCATATGGGTCAACAGGTTCGCCCACCTTCGCCATTTCAGGCGTTGCGAGCTCATAGCTTATAAGAGTGAGGCTTGAATCATAATCGCTGACATCAGCTTTGTTCCAATCCTCAGGCATTTTCGGCTGGTCCTCTTCGGTCTCCTCCGATATTTCGGAAGCGATCTCAGTTTCCGCAGCTGTTTCACTTTCTGTGGAAGTTGTATCAACAGCCGTTGTATCTTCGGCTGAAGAAGAGCTGTCCGCAGTTTTCATGCCAACAGTTGTCGAGAGCACAAGTACTCCCGAAGCCACAGCTGCCGCTCGTTTAAGCATAGTCTGTACCTTCATAAAGCTCTCCTTTATTTAAATGTATAAGAGTTCGCTTACTGCTGAGCTTGCTCCTCAGCTGCCTTTTCGGCTTCCTTTGCCTTCTGAGCCTGTATCCAGGATTCAGTGCGCTGTATCGAATTGGAATCCCCTGCAACTTCGCCGTCCCTGAGTTTTCTTGCAACAACGAGGAATCTTGAATTATCCACGTCATTATAGCAAGTCGAAAGGGTTATGAGCTTGTCGCCGAATTTCATATCAACGCCTGTATCATAGAGCCATCTGCTCCTGCACTTATCAACATAGAAATTGAAGTCCTCTTCTGTGAGAAGGTCCTCCATATTCCAGTAATGGAAGTCAGTCTCATCGTAGGTTCCGCTTGTTACGAGAACAGCAAATACGACATAATCGTAATCCTTATAATTTGTGCTGACGTGCATGAAGGGATTCTTCCAGTAGAAATCGGGGTTGAGGCGGTACTCTCTTGTACAGCCCAGCATCTCGCCGTTCCACCATGCGTGACCGTAGACCACCTGATTATCGGTATGCTCCGCCTCATTGCCGCCGAAGTTATCGCGGTAATCAAGGAAAAGAGTTCCTCTTTCATCAGGCTGTCTGTTGATATCGTGGTCAAGGTAGTAGAAATTAGCGGAGTAATCTCTTCCGCCGTAGTACGACACATCAGCCGAAACGTCACCCGGATCCTTGACAAACGGATAATTCAGCTGCTCGATGCCGTCCACCTTTACCCAGCCTACCACATCCTTATTGACATGGGTGAGGTATCTTGCTCTGTCAGTCATTCCAAGCTGAGACGGTACATAATCATACTTATCCCCAAGGTCATCAGGCATCTTTACAGAAGCTGCTGTAGCTTCGGTGGTCTCTACCACCTCACTGTAAATAGGCACTGCTTTTTTTTCCTTGTTGATTGAAAAAGCGAAGATCCCGAGACCGACAGCTGCCGCGCAGACAGCACCGGCCGTGATCATCTTTGCAGTTTTGTTCATTACTTGTTCTTCGCCTCCGTAGGTCCGTATGGCTCAAAAGGTCCATTGGGATCATATCTTTCATCCGAATGGTTCTCATAGTAGAGATTAGGCCATTTTATATTCGGATTGCGCACGCTGTCCTGAGTTCCCTCCATAGGATCCTCACCGTCGCGCACACGTCTTGCCATAATAATGATACGACCTCTTTCCTCATCTGCGAGAGTAGTGTTGCAGGTAGAAAGAGTAAGCAGCGGATCGCCGTACTTTACGTCCACCTTATTCAGACGGATAGATCTTCTCTTTGCTTCGTTAACGAAGTTGTAGAAATCATCTTCGCTGTCAAAGTCAAGCTTGTTCCAGCAATCGAACTTGGTATCAGTTTCGTCCTCGGCATCAAGAATGAAAAACGCGAATATCTTATACTTGTAATTTTCGTAATTTGATCTGAGGTTTATGACGGGATGAAGTCCGTAATAGTCCTCTCTCCAGTTATAATACTTAAGACAGCCAAACATCTGGTCGTCGTACATATTATGTCCGTAAATGACAAGGTTATCCGAGTTTTTATATCTCAGATATCCATCTTCACCTACGTCGTCGAAATGGTTTCTGTAATCGAGGAATATCTCACCTGCTATGTTCTCAGTCAGGTCAAATTTCCTGTCCAGATATTTGTAATTATCCTCTGCCTGCATGACAGGGTTATATATTGGGGTATCGGGAATTGAAATGACTCCGACTATATCATGGTTCTGGTCCCAGAGCTTTCTTGCGCCCGGAAGCATATCCAGATATCTTACGCGGTCGTCCTCAGGCTCTTCTTTCGGAGCCTCATCATTCTCGTAGACCTCATAAATTTCCATAAGATCCTTGGTCTTACGCTTGCTTGACCACAGGTCATAGTAGTAGTCACCCACTATGTATCCGCAGACAACTATAGCAACGACAGAACCCAGGAAAACGATTTTTCTTATGCGCTCGCCGAGCCCGTCCCCTTTTTTCGGGAACAGGTCGAGCAAGCGCTGTTTAAAGGTTTTCTTCTTCTTTTTCTTCTTTTTGGAAGGCTTTTTTACTTTTTCCTGCGAGGTCGTCTCCGCAGCCGCCCGAATAATTGGCTCAGGAGCTTTGTCCTCATATGGATAGTATTCCGGCACTTCCTCAGTTCCGGCAGTTTGACCTACAGGGGTAAAGACCATAGTTTCCTCGTCCTCGTCCTCTGCAACACTTTCAGTCTCTGCCTCATATGCATACGCGGTATCTGTTGCTGATCCACCTGCATCAGCAGCTTCTCCGACCTCGGTAAAGTCCTCCGCATATCCCGTGATATCGCCTGAGACCTCAGTGAAGTCCTCGGTTATTTCCTCAGCCAGCTCCTGGAGTTCCTCATGTGCGGGAGTTTCCAGAGATGGGAGTATATCAGAGATATCAGGAGAAGCATTTTCCTTAGCCCTTGCAGCAGCCTCTGCCTGTTCCTCAGCTATTCTTTGTGCGTCTGCCTTTTCTCTTGCTATTGCTTTGTCGAGCTCATCAAGTATATCCGCCGCAGTTGCACTGTGTTTTTCCTTTACTCTTGCTATGCGGTCAGCCATGCTTTCAGAGCGCTCGATGTCTGATTTATTTTCATAAGTCATCGGAGCGACTTCCGCTTCACCGCGGATAGACCTTCTGATAGCCTTTATCTTCTCAGCTCTGCGCTGAGCTTCTGAGCTTCCGTCGGTTATTTTTTCGCTCATCAGTCTTTACTCGCCTCCACCAGTATTTTTTCAATCGTGCCGAACGCATAAGCAGCCGCACATCGTCTGATGTTCTCTCTGCTCATATCGCTCAGCTTCCAAAGCTCGGGCAGCCTTACAAACTGACTGCCACAGATATCGAAACCGATATACACCGTTCCCACAGGAGTTTCCGCAGTTCCGCCCGATGGACCTGCGATACCCGTTACGGAAACGCACACATCTGCTCCCGAGCGTATTTTTAGTCCCTTGACCATGCTCAGTGCTGTTTCCTCGCTTACCACGCCAAAGTCCTGTATGACCTCAGCAGGAACACCAAGAAACTCCGTCTTTATCCGCTGAGAATATGTGCATATCCCAAGCTCAAAGACTGCAGACGCGCCCGATACTGATGTTATAAGCTCCGAAAGAAGTCCGCCTGTACAGCTCTCCGCTGTAGCTATGGTCAACTTCCTCCGTTCTAATAATTTTACAACATTTTCAACGGTCTTGTCAAGTTTTTCGGTGTTACATTCAGAAAATTTACTGCTTACCACTAAATCCCCACCTTCTCTTTAGTAGACATTTCACAAAAATTAAGTGATTGATTTGTGAAAAACTTAAAAATTCATTCTCCAAAATTAAAAGTTTTCATCTCAGTTCCCTCAACAGCCTTCTGTATCAGTGGCTCGAAATCGAAGCTGTTCTGTGCCTTTTCGATGTCTGAAAGCTGAGGTCTTACCTTGGGATGACGAGGAGTAAACACTGTACAGCAGTCCTCATATGGCTGTACTGAAATATCGAAAGTATCTATTTTACGTGCAATTTCGATTATCTCGGTCTTGTCCATACCAACGCAGGGACGGAATACAGGTATGCGGCAGACTGCGTCTGTGCAGACCATAGCCGCCATTGTCTGGCTTGCCACCTGTCCGACGCTCTCTCCTGTTATAAGTGCAAGGCAGTTATCCTTTGCAGCGATGCGCTGAGCTATCTCCATCATCAGTCTTCTCATTATAATAGTAAAGAACTCTTCGGGACAGTGGTCCTTGATAGCCTCCTGAAGCTCGGTAAACGGCACACAGTAGAAGGCGATACCGCCGCAGTAGTCGGTCAGTTTCTGACAGAGTTCCTCAACCTTGAGCTGTGCACGATCCGAGGTATACGGAGGGCTGACGTAGTGGATAGCAGCGATGTGGATACCGCGCTTTGCCATCATGTAGCCTGCAACAGGGCTGTCGATACCGCCCGAAAGAAGAAGCATTGCCTTTCCGCTGCTTCCCACGGGAAGTCCGCCTGCTCCCTTGATATTTTCTGCGTGAACGAAGGCGTTCTCGTCACGTATCTCCACAGTCACCGTAACTTCAGGATTCTTGACGTCAACAGTCAGATTCGGAAATCTTTCAAGAAGCTTTCCGCCCAGCTCCATGCATATCTCAGGAGACTTCATAGGGAAAGCCTTGTCGGAGCGCTTTGCATTTACCTTGAAGGTCTTTGCGCAGCTGAGAATCTCGTCAAGGTACTCGTAGCTCTTATCGCAGATGTCATCAAAATCCTTTTCGCACACGCAGGCACGGCAGTATGTTGCGATACCGAATATCTTGCCTACCCTGTCTGCTACCTCACTGAGGTCGATGTCATCATCAAGAGGAGTGATGTATGTTGTGGACTGAGCACTGGTCAGCTGAAAATGACCGAGAGGCTTCAGTCTGCGCTTTATGTTCTTTATGAGCATATCCTCAAAGGTCTTTTTGTTGAGACCTTTAAGTGCCATTTCGCCGTATTTTACAAGTATTAATTCTTTCATTCTTATTCTCCTATACTATTATAATGGTTTTAGCCTCTTACCTTTTCAATTCCCTCACGGAGAGCCTCGCAGAATACATCAAGCTCAGCCTCTGTAGTCCCGGCAGTCATGCTTATGCGAAGCGCGCTGTCTGCACGTTTATCGCGTATGCCGAACTGTCCGAGAACTCCGCTCTGCTGCCCCTTTGAACACGCCGAGCCGCTTGAAACGTATATCTCTCTGCTTTCAAGGAAGTGGAGCATTATCTCCGAGCGCTTTCCCACTGCCGAGATATTCACCACATATGGCGAGCCGTCCTCGGGAGAGTTCACCTTTACAGACTCTTCACCGTCAAGTCTGCCTACAAGGTATTTTTTAAGCTCCGATACCCTGTCATAGCGCTCTGTGATAGTGAGAACAAGCTTCTTCACTGCCGCACCGAAAGCCGCTATCATAGGAACGCTCTCTGTTCCCGAACGTATTCCTTTTTCCTGTTTGCCTCCCGTGATAACAGGAAGCACACGGACTCCCTTTTTAATGTAAAGAGCTCCAACACCCTTGCCTCCGTGTATCTTATGGCCGCTGAGGGATATAAGGTCAGCATTAAGTGCATTTGCCTTCACAGGAAGCTTCATATAAGCCTGTACACAGTCGGTATGGGTGATGATGTGGGGATATCGGCGCTTGACCGCCGAGAATGTCTCCTTAACCGGAAGGATATAGCCTGTCTCATTGTTGACATACATCATGCTTATAAGGCAGGTGTTCTCATCGCAGGCATTCACAAAGTCCGCTGCGTAATATCGCCCGTCCTCACGAGGAGAAACCCGAACCACCTCAAAGCCTTTTTTCTCAAGGTCAGCGGCAGTTTCCTCAACAGAGGCATGTTCAACTGCCGATATGACTATTTTCCTGTTTTTTCTGCCGTATGCCGCAGAAGCTCCGCGAAGAGCCAGGTTATTGCTTTCAGTGGCTCCCGAAGTAAAGAATATACATTCCCTGTCTGCACCTATACTGTCAGCGATATCCTTTCTTGCACCGTCAATTACAAGCTGAGCATTCAGCCCTGCCCTGTGGAGAGACGAGGGGTTGCCGTAATTTTCTGTCATAGCCGCCACAGCCGCCTCCACTGCTTCCGCACATGGCTTGGTGGTAGCTGCATTATCAAGGTAAACTTCCATTTCATGTTCCCTTCATTCATTTATAGTAGCATTCTTTTTATTATAGCATATTATTGAAAAAATAGCAACAATCGCGGCAAAAAAGTGCAGCATATATTTATTACGGCGCGAAAACGGCTGCGCAGGCTCCGCGCTTATAGCATATAATTGAAAAAATAGCAACAATCGCGGCAAAAAAGTGCAGCATATATTTATTATGGCGCGAAAACGGCGGCGCGGGCTCCGCGCCAGAAAATATATTCGATTTTTATTGCTTTTTTTATTACAGTATGCTATAATTAGTTTGTATATCTAAATTTACGGAGGAAAAAACAGTGAAAAAGAGCTTTGGCAATTCACGCTCTTACAAGGAAAAGTACCTTTCTGCGTTTCTCATAGGCTTCTTCGCACTTCTACTGACGACGCTGCCAATGATGGTGACAGAACGCGGATATTTCATATATTTCGGCGACTTCAATGCCCAGCAGATACCATTCTACAGTCTCGCAAACGATGCTGTCCGCAGCGGAAGCTTCGGCTGGAACTGGTTCACAGACCTCGGCTCTGACTTCATGACTTCCTATTCATTCTATCTGTTCGGAAGTCCGTTTTTCTGGCTGACAACTCTCCTTCCCCGAAAGCTTGTCATCTACTCTATACCATTTCTGCTTGCTGTAAAGCACGGCATGGCTTCTCTTACCGCCTACATTTATATAAGACGTTTCGTCCGCGGAAAGAATGCAGCTCTCACAGGCGCTCTGCTCTACGCGTTTTCGGGATTTCAGGTGTACAACATCTTTTTCAACCACTTCCAGGATGTTACCGCTCTCTTCCCTCTTACGCTGATCGCTATGGAGGAAAATATAAACTGCCGCCGCAAGGGTGTTTTCGCTCTTTCAGTTGCGCTCATGGCTTGCGTGAACTACTATTTTTTTGCAGGTCAGGCAGTTTTTCTGGTCCTGTACTACCTTTTCAGAATGAGAAGCAGTGACTTCCACACATCATGGAAAAAGTTCTTCATGTTAATCCTTGAGGCTGTTCTCGGCTCACTTATGGCAGCATTTATCCTGCTCCCGTCAGCAATGGCTCTCATGGGCAACTACAGGATAAGCGAGCATGCCTACGGTGCAGATATGATAGGCTATACAGACAAGACTCTCATACCAAGGATCATACAGAGCTTCTTTATGCCGTCAGATCCGCCTGCATATCCGAATCTGTTCAGGTCGGACTTTGAAAAATGGGCTTCTATCGGCGGATACCTGCCCCTGTTCTCTATGGTAGGAGTTCTCTCGTTCCTGCGCATGCACAAAAAGCACTGGGCTTCAAGATTGCTGATATGCTGCGTTATATTTGCCTTTATACCTGTGCTCAACAGCCTTTTCCAGGCCGCTAACTCATATTACTACGCACGATGGTTCTATATGCCCATACTTATCATGGCTATGATGACTGCCCACACTCTTGATAACGAAGGCTGCGACTGCTCATTCGGACTTCGCTTCTGTGCCGTTATGCTGGGAGCTCTGGCAGTTATCGGAGTTTTCCCAAGAAAGCCCGAGGACGACAAAAAGGCAAAGCTCTTCTCCATGCCTGAGGATATTCCATATTTCTGGCTGACTCTCAGCATTGCCGTTGTATTTCTCATTTTAACCTTCTTCATTATGCGCAGAAAGAAAAAGGGCACTCTCAGTACAAGGTTCATGGTGCTTGTTACGGCAGGAGCTTCTGTCATATGCATATTTACTACCTCGCTTTACGGCGCAAATACCATTGGAGATTCACGCAATTATATCAGTTCCGCCATTGAGGGCGGCAGCGGTGTATGCGAAAAAGTCACTGAGGACAATTTCTTCCGCATCGATATTTCTGAGGACTGCGACAACTATCCTATGCTGTGGGGGCTTCCCTCAATGCGTGCGTTTCAGAGCGTTGTCTGCACCTCTATCATGGATTTTTACAGCTTCATCGGTATTCAGCGCGATGTGGCTTCCCGTCCCGAACTGAGCAACTATGCTCTCCGCGGACTCTTTTCAGTAAAATACTACTACAAGGAAAAGGCAGCAGGCTGCAGCTATAAGGAGCTTCTCTCCGCAAGCCGCAGCAGCAGATCTTCTTCCTCTTCATCAAAAGCCTCAGCCAAGGACGGCGAGGACACAAGCAGAGTCATTATCCCCGACGAACTGCCAAGCTTCAAATATATCGGAGAAAACGATCATTTTGAGATATATGAGAACGAGCTTTTCATACCAATGGGATTCGGATATGACCAGTATGTGACCAAATCATCTGCCGATAACAGGTCAAAGCTCCAACGGCAGAATATTCTGATGAAGGCTCTTGTGCTCAGCGATGAACAGGCTGAAAAGTACAGCGATATACTCTCTGAGTACACCTTCAGCGATGCTCTGACACTTTCTCGCAGCAACTACTCCATATTCTGCAGCGAAAAGCGCAAATGCTGTTCAAAGAGCTTCACCTTCGATTCCCACGGATTCACCTCTGTCATCGATCTCAGCAAGCCTCAGCTGGTATTTTTCAGTGTCCCATACAGCAAGGGCTGGACTGCAGAGGTCAACGGAGTTCCTGCCGATGTAGAGCGCGTTGACGAAGGCTTTATGGCTGTAAGAGCAAACGCAGGTGAGAATACTATCGTATTCCGCTACGAAACACCTTATCTGCGTGTCGGTCTTATTATCAGCCTCTGCTCGGCGGCTGTACTTGCGGCATATGTACTCATTTTCAGACGCAGACGCGGAAAGAATGAGCCTTGGGATATGAAGCATTACTACGATTATACATCATGCGAAAAGATAAGGGCGGCAGATGAATACTGCGACAGCCTTTTCAAAAAGGAGAGATAATAATGCATTTACAGGAAAAAACTCTGTCAAGCGATCTGAAATATGAAGGACCTATCTTCACCATTACCCACGACACCGCTGAGCTTGAAAACGGCAAAACTGCGGTCCGTGACGTGCTCCACCACAACGGCGGAGTATGCGTAATCCCAATAACCGAAAACAACGAGATATTCCTTGTCAGACAGTTTCGCTACCCATTTCAGACAGTGACCAGAGAGGTGCCTGCAGGCAAGCTTGAAAAGGGCGAGGATCATGCAGTCTGCGGCAGACGCGAGCTTCTTGAGGAAACAGGCTACACCTGCTCCGAGTATGTGTATCTTGGCGAGATGCTCCCCACCCCTGCCTATAACAGTGAAGTTACCCACATGTACCTCGCAAAGGGACTTACCTTCAGCAGTCAGAACCTTGACCCCGATGAGTTCCTCGATGTGGAGAGGATACCACTGACAGAAGCCGTAAAACAGGTAATGGACGGCACCATCCGTGACGGCAAGACTCAGGTCACTATCCTGAAAGCCGCACGTATCCTCGGTATCTGACAACAAAAAAGACCTGCCTTACGGCAGGTCACTGAAAGTATTCGATAAATTATTCCTGATCTTCAGAAGCACTTTCCGCTTCCTCAGCTTCCATAACAGCAAGCTGTCTTTCGTATGCTTCAAGGATAGTCTCCTCAAATATCTTTCTTGCAGAGGGAGAGATCGGATGAACGATGTCGCGGAAAACTCCGTTTTCGTCCTTGCGGCTGGGCATTGCAACAAAAAGTCTCTCGTCGCCCTGTACAACTTTGATGTCATGTACTGCAAGCATATCGTCGAGAGTAAGTGACACTACCGCGCGAAGCCTGCCGTCAGACATGATCTTTCTGATCTTTACATCTGTAATTTCCATAAAAATTTCTCCTTGTTGAATTCTTTATGCACGATAATTATGTCAGTATCAAATGTCATTTTAGTTTATTGTTCTTACAATAAACTTTTGCAGTAAGTAAACCTATAAACTATTATATCTTATTTTTCGTGAAAAAGCAAGCTGTTTTTTCACAGTCAAGGCGAAAATATTATAATGATTTTGTGTATATACGGTGAAAACCGCATATCATATCCTCAGCGCAGACAGTCGGGAGCTGTCCGTTCCCGTCATTATATCATTTATTTAAGAAAGGTGATCATTTTGGATATCAATATCTTAAACGGCAAAAAGCACATTCATTTCATAGGTATCGGAGGTTCAGGCATGTACCCCCTCGCTCAGATACTCCACTCTCAGGGATATTACCTTACAGGCTCTGACAACAACGAGACCGAGACCCTCGATGCAGTCAGAAAAATGGGCATTCCCGTGTTTATAGGTCAGAGAGCCGAAAATATCGAGGGTGCTGACCTCATCGTACACACTGCCGCTATCATGGCTGACAACCCCGAGCTTGTTGCCGCAAGAGCAAGCGGAGTCCCCGTACTTGAACGAGCAGACCTTCTCGGTATCGTTACAAGCTGGTATGATAACGCTATCTGCGTTTCTGGTACTCACGGAAAGACCTCCACAACATCTATGATCACTCAGATACTTTTCACCGCAGGCGTTGACCTCTCCGCATATATCGGCGGAAAGCTCCCCTGCATCGGCGGAAGCGGCGTGGCAGGAAAAAGCGACATCATGGTATGCGAGTCCTGCGAATTCGAGGATCACTTCCTCAAATTCTTCCCCGATATATCCGTTATCCTCAATATTGACGCAGATCACCTGGACTATTTCGGAACCCTTGAGAATATCATAAAGTCCTTCCACAAATTTAATGAGAACACCTCAAAGTGCATTATCGTTAATGGCTCTGACGCAAACTCAATGAAGTCATTAGAGGGCATCAGCGGAAAGGAAATCATCACCTTCGGCAGGGACAGCTCCTGTGACTACTATCCCGAGAACGTCAAGCACGAAAACGGTCTCCTCACCACATATGACGCTATGTACAAGGGCGAAAAGCTGGGCACTGTGACTCTCCATGTTGCAGGTATCCACAATGTACTCAACTCTCTTGCTGCTGTAGCTGCTGCCCGTTATGTTGGTGTGGACTTCAGATTCATACAGAAAGGTCTGGAGGATTTCCGCGGTGCTAAACGCCGTTTTGAAAAGCTTGGCTTTGAAAAGGGTATAACCGTCGTTGATGACTACGCTCACCACCCCACAGAGCTTGAAGCGACCCTCAATGCGGCTATGGAGATGAACTTCAACCATGTATGGGCAGTTTTCCAGCCCTTCACCTTCTCCCGTACAAAGCTTCTGCTGGACGACTTCGCAAGAGTGCTCCGGATACCCGACCATGCTGTTCTCACTGATATAATGGGAAGCCGTGAGAAGAACACCTACGGTATCTTTACACGCCACCTTGCTGAAAAGATACCTGACTGCATATGGTTCCCGCAGGACGAATCCGCAGAGTGGACGGACGAGCGCAAATACGCTAATTTCGAGCAGATTTGCGACTATGTCTGCGAACATGCACAGGAGGGCGACCTGGTCATCACTCTCGGCTGCGGCGATGCCTACAAGATAGCAAAAATGATACTGAAAAAGCTTTCGGAGGAGAAATAATATGCTTAAAGATAAGGAAATAGCTGTTTTCAACTATATAAAATCCCGTCTCAGCGACGGAATGTCCCCTTCTGTAAGAGAGATAATGGACGCAATGGGCTTCAAGTCCACGTCCACTGCTCACCGCTACATAGAAACTCTCGTCCGCGAGGGACTTATCGAGAAAACCGGCAACCTTAACCGCACCCTGCGCCTGCCAAACAGCGGCACTATCTCTGTCCCCGTTATGGGCACAGTCACCGCAGGTCAGCCTATCACAGCTGTTGAGGACATCACAGGCTACATCGGCTTTGAAGCCCCGGGTATCGATCCTCAGGAGCTCTTTGCCCTGAAAATACGGGGCGAGAGCATGATAGACGCAGGTATCCTCGACGGTGATATAGTTATCGTCAAGCGCATGAACTACGCCGAAAACGGCGATATAGTCGTTGCCTTCATCGACCGTGAGGAGGCTACCGTAAAGCGCTTCTTCAAGGAAAAGGGACACTACCGCCTTCAGCCCGAAAATACCACTATGGAGCCTATCATCGTGGACGAGGTGGAGGTCCTCGGCAAGGTAATAGGCTTGAAGCGCTATTATTGAGCCATGTAGGGGCGGATATTATCCGCCGGTTAGGAGAGTTTCAGATATGTTTATCCCAGAAATACCAGAAAACAGCCTTACCGCTGAAATAGCCGAGATAGTCGGTCTGTGCCGGAAACTCGAAAATGACTATGAGTTCAACTTTGCTCCGCCTGTGACCGGAAGCATAATCAGCAAATGGGAGCAGAATCATGATATCTGTCTCCCCGAACAGGTAATGGAATGGTTGGGCTTTACAAATGGCTGTACCATTGCCTATGACAGGATTTTCCCACTTGAACGCTTTATAGTCGGACATGAACAGCTCCCCAATGACCTTGTTATAATAGGTGTGACACATGATGAGTCACTGTGCTTCTCAAGAAACAGCGGCGAGATAGTAAGGTACAGTCTCCGCGAGACAAGAAGGTACAATGATTTCAGAGATTTTCTCAACAGTACCCTTATAAGGTCATTGAAAAAAGGCTAATGAACTCTGTTTCTTATGAAAATATATGCTCTGATAATAATATTCTTAGTTGTTTCAAGCTTGATTTACCATATCTCCCATGAGCTTTTCCATATCATAGTCGGTGAAAAAGCCGGCCTCAAATTTGTAAGCGTACAATGGTTCGGTTATCACGGAGGTACCAAAGTCACATTTGAAAACGAGGAAAAGATATGCGACGAGAATAACAGGGATATTCCGAAAGCATGGATATATATGTCTCTTGCGGGTATAATCGGAACAACGCTGACAGCGTATATCCTTGTTCTCGTTTATATGTTGCTTCCAAGCGGATATTTCAGACTATTCTTATGGATAATGTCCGCCATATTCCTTGTCAGCGACTCTGGATACTCGGTACTGTGCTCTTTCTTCGGAAACGGAGACCTGTACCTTGTAAAAAAAGCAATGGGAAGAAAAAAATATGTATTAAATATCGCATCAGTTCTGCTCTTTATTGTCAATATATGTATTTTTATTATTGTATCCCGTAAATAAAATTTTTTTCAAAAAACCACTTCCCTTTTTGCAAAAAATAGTGTATAATGTAAGTTGGTTTAAAATACGCCACGGAAAGGACGATACAAATGCTTAATGAAGTAAAAGTGATCATCTGCGGTAAGGAGTACAAGATAAAGACCGCAGAAACTCCTAACTACGTTTTCGCTCTTGCAAGAGCACTTGAAACCAAGATCAATGAGATCACATCGGCTAACGGTTCTTCTCCCTATGCCGCTTCCATAATGGTGTCGCTGGCTCTCCTCGACGACCTCAACAAGGCTAATCAGCGCCTTGACAATATCCGCGACCAGACTAAGGAGTACGTTGATGAGGCTGGCAGAACACGCATCGAGCGCGATGCTGCCCAGAAGGAGATCGAGGTGCTCAAATCCAAGATCGTTCAGCTTGAGAATATGGTCAAGCTCAAGCAGCTCAGCGACAGCATTTAATGAAACAAACCGAAATACTTGCTCCCGCAGGCAGCATGGAGTCTCTCCATGCGGCTCTCCGCGCAGGTGCGAATGCCGTATATATCGGCGGAAAGCGCTTTTCAGCACGAAGCAGTGCCGCTAATTTCTCCATTGATGAGATAGAAGAGGCTGCAAGGCTCTGCCATAAGTACGGTGCAAAGCTTGATCTTGCCGTTAATACGATAATTTCCGACGATGAAGCTGCTGATTTCTGCGAGTACATCAAGGCTGCCGCAAAATGCGGTGTTGACGCCTTTATCGTGCAGGACTGGGGCTGTGCAGCTCTGATACGCCGCTGTGTTCCCGATGCAGTTCTCCACGGCTCTACGCAGATGTCCGTACATACCGCAGCAGGAGCTGAAATGCTCAAAGAACTGGGATATGCAAGAGTAGTTCCTGCAAGAGAGCTTGACAGAGATACTATTTCCCGTATCTGCAATGTCGGCATAGAGACCGAGATATTCGTTCACGGAGCTCTTTGCATGTCCGTTTCGGGCCAGTGCTATATGTCGGCAATGATAGGCTCACGCTCCGCAAACCGCGGCGGCTGCGGACAGGCTTGCAGACTTCCCTTTTCTGCTGTCGGCTGCAAGGGCAAAGCTGCATTATCCCTGAAAGACCTTTCACTTCTCCCCTATGCCCGTGAACTTGCGGAAATGGGTGTGGATTCATTCAAGATAGAGGGACGCATGAAGCGCCCCGAATATGTTGCCTCAGCTGTGCATGAGCTGAAAGCTGCTCTTGACGGTGAAGCTCCTGATATGCAGCTGCTTCGCGGTGTTTTTTCACGGGGCGGCTTTACTGACGGCTATTTTACAGGAAAACGTCAGGATATGTTCGGTGTCAGGGAAAAGGAAGATGTTATATCCGCCCACGAGCTTATCCCGAAAATACATGAGCTCTATCGCTTTGAACGGAAGGCCTATACTGCTGATTTTCACGCTGTCATCAAAAATGGACAGCCTGTGGAGATCACAGCCTCATGCGGCGATATTTCGGCATCCGCTCAGGGTGAAGTTCCCGAAAAGGCATTAAACCGCCCAACGGACTGCGATACTCTTGCAAAGCAGCTTTCAAAGCTGGGAGATACCGTTTTTACCTTCGGAAAGCTTACTGCCGATATTGATGATGGACTTATAGTCCCTGCAGGCAAGCTAAATGAGCTGCGCAGAACAGCGGCTGAAATGCTGACTGAGCTGATAATACAAAAGAATACTCCGCACTATACTATTTCCGACTATGTTCCGCATCACGATGCTGTCAGAAGAACTTCCACAGCTGATAAGCTTCCGATGAGGACTTTCTGCCGTACACTTCAGCAGGCAGCAGCTGCCGCAGATATGTCGGAATTCATAATAGTGCCCGAAAATATCATCGGAGAGGAAATGCTCGGCAGCGTGGACAGTGACAAAATAATCATTGCTCCGCCCCGTTTCATTACCAATGAGGACGGGCTGAGGGAAAGACTGAAAGCTCTGATCGGACTGGGCATAAACAGGCTTTACTGTCATACCCCTAACTCTGTTGCAATAGGAAGATCACTCGGCATGAAGCTCCACGGAAGCTTCACACTGAATATTTTCAATTCATACAGCACTGAGATCATGGACAAGCTTGGCCTTGAAGACTGCGTTTTCTCTATAGAGGCCACCGCACAGCAGCTGGCTGACACAGCCCCCTCACTTCCCATCGGAGCAGTGGTCTACGGAAGGCTCCCCCTTATGCTCACCAGGAACTGCCCCATAAAGAATGAAGTGGGCTGCGGAAAATGTACGAAGAAGCTCATTGACCGCACCGGCAGAGAGCTCCCGGTAGTATGTGCTGAGGACTACGCCGAGGTGCTGAACGCCGACAGGCTTTGCATGAATGACAGACTCGCTGAATTAAAGGGTATATCCTTCGGAATGGTCTATCTCTCAGACGAGACCGAAGACGAGATACGTTCCGCTCTCGGCGGACGCAAGCCGCAGGGAAACATCACCCGCGGACTTTACTACAGAGGAATAGAATAATGAAACTTACCTTCAAAAAGCTGGATCCCAAAGCTGTGATACCGTCAAGGGCTACAAGCGGCAGCGCAGGTCTCGATCTTTGCGCCTGTCTTGACGCTCCTGTGACCATAGAAGCAGGAGAGATAAAAATGATTCCACTCGGTATAACGGCTGAGCCCGACCGTGAGGATATTGCTCTGCTCATCTATCCACGTTCAGGACTTTCTTCCAAATACGGAGTCTCGATGGCAAACTGCGTAGGTGTGGTGGACAGCGATTACCGCGGTGCATGGTTCGTGCCGCTGATAAATCACGGCAAAGAGCCGTTTACCGTTGAGCACGGTATGCGTATCGCTCAGCTCATCCCAACAAGTATCTTAATGCCCGAAATCGAGGTCAGTGACCGGCTCTCGGAAACAGAGCGAGGTACAGGCGGCTTCGGTTCGTCAGGCATCTGAATATGAATAACAAAAGATTGGAGAATTATTATGAAAAAGACACTCTACTTCCTGCTTCTGCTCATCTGCGCCTGTGTTCTCGGCGGAGTCCTCGGAAACGTTGCATCAGGTTCATTCGCATGGCTGGGCTATTCAAGAAGCTTTGCTTTCAACCTTGACAAGTTCATCGATACCGATATACTTGTACTTACCTTCGGTATCTCAATGAGCATAAGCGTGGCACAGGTCATCTTCATCGCCATTGCTATCTACGCTTATATCAAGACTGCTCCCAAGGTGGTTCCAGACGGAAAATAAGCTGTATTGTCGTCCTTTTCGACAATTTTTTATCACCTTGCCCCGTTTCTGTTACCGTATTACACTAAAAACGCGGAGATTGGAAATTTCTTGAAAAAACTCCTTGTACATATTTCCCGTTGGTGATATAATTATCTTATGTGCCCTCGCAGATCCGCAAATCAAAGATCTGCTCCCTGCGTATCGGGCAATTGTATCACATAGCTCCGCTAATGTGATATAATTTAATTTGAAAGTATAGAAATATAGCATATTTTAAGGAGCTGCAAAATGTTTACAAAAGATATTGGCATTGATCTCGGTACTGCTAATACTCTCGTATATATGAGAGGAAAGGGTATAATAATAAGAGAGCCCTCAGTAGTTGCCGTTAATACCAGAACGGATAAATGCCGCTATGTCGGTAAAGAGGCTAAGGACGTCATAGGTCGTACCCCGGGCTCGATCGTTGCCGTAAGACCTCTGAAGGACGGCGTTATCGCCGATTTCGATATTGCCACAACTATGCTTCAGGAATTCATCAGAAAAGCCCTCAAGGGTACTTTCTTCACAAAGGCAAATGTCATCATATGTATCCCGTCAGGCGTTACTGCCGTTGAAAGACGTGCTGTACGTGAGTCCTGCAAAAAGGCAGGCGCCAACAACGTACTCATAATCGAAGAGCCTATGGCTGCCGCTATCGGCGCAGGTCTCCCTACAAACGAACCCGCGGGAAGCATGATAGTTGATATTGGCGGAGGTACAAGCGAGGTAGCTGTCATCTCTATGGGCGGCATTGTCGCTTCACGCTCTGTAAGATGCGCAGGCGACGAATTTGATGCGGCTATCATCAACTATATCAAAAAGAAGTACAATCTCCTCATTGGCGAACGTACTGCCGAGAATATCAAGCTCGACATCGGTTCGGCTTTCCCCAGTGAGAAGGAAGAGTCTCAGGAGATAAAGGGAAGAAATCTCCTCAACGGCCTCCCCGAGAACATTACCGTTACCTCAGCTGAGATACGCGACGCTCTCGTTGAACCCCTTTCAAGAGTCATCGATGCTATAAAGTCAACTCTTGAGGAAACTCCCCCTGAGCTCTCAGCAGATATTATCGACCACGGCATTACCCTTGCAGGCGGCGGTGCTCTCCTCAGAGGACTTGATAAGCTCATAAACCGCGAGACAGGTATGCCAGTTTATATCGCTGAGTACCCCCTTGACTGCGTTGCAGAGGGTACAGGAAAGATCCTCGAAAATATCAACGATTATCAGGACGCTCTCACCGAAAACGTCAAGTACTATTAAGGAGAAGCTCCATGCGTGATTTTTTGAAAAGCACCAGATTTAAGGTCATGCTCGGCTTTCTCGCCTTTCTTGTGGGCATAATGATATATGCCGTCACCAAGGGCGGATACTCCGTTTCAGGAGCTTCCTTCGTCAATACCATAACAAAGCCCTTCCGTGCCGCTTCAAACGGCATAAGCCGCAAAGTGGAGCACACTGTGGACAAGCTCTCCAACGCTGATAAGTATATCGAGGAGAATGAAAGGCTCAAAAAACAGATCGGCGAGCTCAATGCTCAGCTCACTGAGTACGACGCTATAAAGGCAGAGGTGGAGGAGCTCCGCAAATTTGTATCCATCAAGGAAGAGCATGAGGACTATATGCTCTCTCAGCCATGTAAGGTCCTTGGCTACGTGACAAACGATCCATTCAAGTCATTCACCATTGACAAGGGCTCTGCGGATGGTATTCTCGTCAACTGCCCTGTGGTCACTTCAGAGGGACTTGTAGGTATCACCGTTGAGGTCTCTAAGCACGTTTCTACTGTAAGAACTATCCTCTCTCCCGACCTTTCAGTCGCCGCTGTGGCTTCATCCTCCAATGCGGATCAGGGTATCATAGAAGGAAATGTCATCTCCTCAGAGAATGGTCAGACCAAGCTCATCCATGTTCCAAAAAAGAACAAGCTCAAGCGCGGCGACCTTATGATAACCGCCGGAAACAGCGGTCTTTTCCCTAAGGACTATCCCATAGGCACTATACTTGAAATAGGCTTTGATTCAAACGGACTTTCAGTCTGTGCCGATATACAGCCATGTGTGGACGTTAACCGTCTTACCTCTGTCATCGTTATCACCGATTTCAGCGGCAAGAAGGAGGACGAAGAAAATGAGGATTAGAACTACCCGTGAACAGCATATCCTGCGCTTCAAGACTACTCTGCGCTGGGTGCTGTACTATCTGCTCATCTTCGTAAGCTTCATAATAATGACCTCGGGCACTTTGTACAAGCCTATAATACTTGTTCCCCTGTGCATAGGCATAGCCGTAAACAATAATATGTACGGATCGGCTGTTACGGGAGCTGTATGCGGCTTTCTCACCGATATATGCTGCGGCAAGCTCTTCGGCTATAACGCCGTTATCCTCACTTTTTTCTGTATTGCCGCTAATCTGCTCTTTGAGCTGTATCTCAAAGACCGATTCATAAATTACATGATAATAACTGCTGTCGTTTCATACATACAGTGCCGTCTGGACTATAAATTCTACTACCAGATATGGGAGTACGAAAACGTGGGACGAATCTTTGTGAGAGTATCACTGAGAGTCTGGATATACACTGTAATATCGGCGGTTTTTATGTATCTTTTGCTGAAGCTTGTGAACCGCTTCCTCATGCCGAGGGAACACCTCACTATCGAAGAAGCGATAAATACCAACATCCAGTCAGAAAACAGAAGATAATATCCGCGACCGCACCTGAAAAGTGCGGTCATAATCATAAAGGAGGCAGACTTTTGAAAGGATTTGCAGAAAATCTGAAATCTATCATTATCATTCTTCTGGTAGTGCTTCTTGCTCTGCTCAGTTCATTCAGACTTATGAAAATACAGGTAGTAGGCGATAAGGATATTGCCGATCCTCAGCTGTATGAGCCGGGTACTCTCACATACAAAAAGGGCATAAAGGCTACCCGCGGAGAGATCATCGACTACGACGGAAATGTCATCGTCACAAATGAGTCGCGTACTGACCTGGTGCTTCAGATGGCTTTCTTCCCCACTGACTTACAGGAGGGCAACAAGGCTCTGCTCGGCATCTACAAGGAGCTCGAAAAACACGGCTACAAATTCAAGGAGACTATCCCTATCTCATTCAGCAAGCCCTATATCTTCAAGTCAAACGACACCGAGGAGCTTATCTCCGACCTCAACCTGAATGTATACGCTACTGCTGAGAACTGCATAGACAAGCTGATCTCCGACTACGAGATAGACGAGAAGTACACCGACGAGGAAAAACGTATCATAGCCGGTATGCGCTATCAGATGATAGACAAGGACTTCTCCTACAGCAACGACCTTCTCCTTGCAGAGGGCGTTGACGAGCAGACTGTCATCGACATGAAGGAGCTCGGCAATTTCTACCGCGGCATCGAGGCTGTGGACGCTTCAGAGCGTAAAATAGTCCGCGGAGATATACTCCCCCATGAGATAGGCACAGTCGGCCCTATCTACGCTGAGGAGTACGACGAACTTAAATCCAAGGGCTACAGCTATAATGATATTCTCGGAAAAAGCGGTATCGAAGCCGCTATGGAAACTCCGCTCCGCGGTATAAACGGCGAGGAGCAGATAGCTGTCAAGGACGGCATCGTCCGCGATGTCAAGACTATCACCGAGGCTACCTCAGGCGAAACTGTAAAGCTCACCGTAAACGGTGCTTATCAGATAAAGCTTCAGAATATACTGGATAACTTCCTTAATAATACCTTCCCTGCCATAAATCCGAATCCTGGTATACTCAAGGGAAACTGCGGCGCTATATGCGTTCTTGATGCTAAAACAGGCGCTGTAAAGGGCATGGCTACTGCGCCGACTTATAACCTTAAGGACTACGTTGAAAACTATGAATACTTCCTTGAAGCAAAGGATACTCCCCTTGTGAACCGATGCAGCTACGGTCTCTACAGACCCGGCTCCACCTTCAAAACCATCACTGCTACCGCAGGTCTTAATGAGGGCGTCGTAACAGGCGGTACTCCCCTTGTCTGCAACATGGGGTATGATTTCTACGGCACACACTATTCTTGTACGGGACTTCACGGAAATATCACCGTAAGACGTGCTATCGAGGTATCATGCAACTCCTACTTCTATGAGCTGTCACGTATGCTTGGTATCGACAAGATAACAGAATACTCAAAGCTTTACGGACTCGGCTCACATACAGGCATCGAAACAGGCGACGCAGAGGGCTATCTCTGTAACCCCGAGACCTTCAAGGAGCACGGTCAGGAATGGTATATCGGATATGTTATCCAGGCAGGTATCGGTAACCAGGACTGTGGCATGACTCCTCTCCAGATGGCTGTTGTAGCAAATACAATCGGAAACCGCGGCGTAAGATATCAGCCATACCTCGTTGACAGCTACTACAGCTATGGCTCAGGCAGCCTTATCAGAAAAACTGAGCCAACTATCGCAAATAAAATAGAGCTTAAGACTCCCGACCTCTATGATTATATAGTAGGCGGTATGATAGACGCTTCACACAGCATGCCTGCAAGATATTCACTCAGCGACCTTGGCTTCGATGTGGCTATCAAAACAGGTACTCCTCAGACGGGACGAAACCTCAATGAACAGAACTCTTTCTTCATCGGCTTTGCTCCCGCAAATAACCCTGAGATCGCATTTGCAGGCGTTATCGAAAGCGGTGAGTACTCAAAGTATATGATAAGAGACCTTATCCTCGCTTATCAGGAATGCTACGGTCTGAACGGTGTCAAGCCCACAAAGCAGAAGCTCCCAGAGGAATACCGACCTGAGCTGACAACAACTGCAACGACCACAACCACCGTCACAACTACAACTGTTACAACTATAACTCAGGCATCAGAGGATATATCCACCGCTCCATACACCGAGCCATATACAGAAGCGCCCTATGAGCCGTGGACTGCCGCTCCGACCGAACCGTGGACTGCTTATCCTGCGGATGTTCCCACAGAACCTGCAGCTCCGCCCTTTGATCCGAATGCATATGCCACTGAAGGAAATCAGCAGCCTGTCACAAACTGAACCAATGCCGATGTGATACGTCACATCGGCATTTTTCCTATGTATCGAAAAAAATGTATATTTTCCCTTTCCATGTCAATAATATGGTCGGAGGTGTTAGTGTGAAGAAAAACGAACTGACCGATAAGTATTACGGAAAAGGCTCAAAGGGATTTTATGCAGCACTTGGCATAAGCGCCGTTATGGTTGCTGCCGCCTGCCTTTTCGCTCACAAGCAGGGGGACGCTATCCCCGATATCAGAAATTCTGCCGTAAAGACTCAGATAACCGCAGAAACTCCTGTTGACAGGCGTGTTACCAACATACCCAAAACTTCATCGCCTGCTATAAGCATTACTTCGGCAATAGTAACTGCTCCGCCTGTGCAGGCGACTCTGCCTGCTGCGGAAATAACTGTTGACGCTCCATTTGAAGTAGAAGACAGCTTTTTTGAGCAGGGACAGGCTGAGCCTGCTGCGGCTGAATCAAAGGGTATGGAAAATGCCTGCGCTCCACTGAGTGATATTTCACAGGTGATAGAGCCATTCAGCGGCGGAGAGCTTGTAAAAAATGCCACTACAGGCACTTGGCAGACCCATAACGGTACAGACATTGCAGCAGAGGTCGGCGCAGATGTCATGGCAGCAGAAAACGGGGAGATCACATCTGTATCAAATGATCCGCTGTGGGGCGTGACAGTGGTCCTCGATCACAAAAACGGATATATCACAAAATACTGCGGTCTTGGAGCTGATCTTGCCGTACAGCAGGGTGACTCGGTAAACCGCGGTGATGTTATCGGAGCTGTAGGAGAGACCGCAGACATCGAAAGTACAGAAGCTCCTCATCTCCATATAGAGATAACTCACAACGGAGAGCTTATTGACCCGATGACAGTTTTCAAAGCATAGTATATAATTACAACACTTCCGAGTAAATGCGGAAGTGTTTTTTTCAGCGCGGTGCCGCGCCCCTTTTTCGCGCCATAGTTTCTTGAATGTGATACTTTTTCTCCGCGATTGTTGCTATTTTCATTTTTTATGATATAAGCGCGGTGTCCGCGCCCCCTTTTTCGCGCCATAGTTTCTTGAATGCGATACTTTTTCTCCGCGATTGTTGCTATTTTCATTTTTTTATGATATAAGCGCGGTGTCCGCGCCGCCTTTTTCGCGCCTCAGTTCTTGAATGCGATACTTTTTCTCCGCGATTGTTGCTATTTTCATTTTTTTATGATATAAGCGCGGTGGCCGCGCCCCCTTTTTCGCGCCATAGTTTCTTGAATGCGATACTTTTTCTCTGCGATTGTTGCTATTTTCATTTTTTTATGATATAATATAGTATATATACTTTTTTTCGCATTCAAATACTTCTTGAAAAGGAGAATTAATATGGCTATTACTGAAGCAGTTGAAAATTACCTTGAGACTATTCTTATCCTTTCTCAGAAACAACCCGACGTTCACGCAATAGATATCTGCTCTTACCTCGGATATTCACGTCCCACTGTTTCTATCATACTTAAAAAAATGAAGGACGAGGGACTCGTTACCGTCGATGACGATAACCATATCCGACTAACCGATGCAGGCAGACACGTTGCTGAACGTATCTACGACAGACATACCGTCCTCACCGAGCTTTTCATACTCCTTGGAGTAAACCGCGATACAGCTTCCGAGGACGCCTGCAAGGTAGAGCACGATATCTCAGACGAGACATTCGCTATGCTCAAATCACATTACAGAAAGCTTTCGGAAAAATCTGACAAATAAAGCATTACGGAGATAAACTATGGGTAAATATGAAGAATTCAGAGAAAAATATCCTTCTTTTGTATATAAGGCATATCATGTAAATGAAACGAAGAACACAGTGGAGATCGGCTATGAGTTCTCAATTCCCGGTCTGGCGAAATTTCGCCCAAGCTGGAGCTTCCGCAAGCCTGAAAACTTCTCTGTAAAGGGAGACCTTACCTTCGACAGGCTCGCCTTTTCACTTGGCATGGCTGAGGCTGTAAGCTACTGGAAGGCTGTGTGCTCCCCCGAGGTCCGTGTGGAATGCGGCGAGCTCAACGAGGAGCAGAAGCAGTGGTGGAAAAAGCTCTGGTTCATGGGACTTGGAGAACTCTTCTTCGTGAACGGCATCTCTGCTGACCAGGACAGCTTTGTGGATTTTGTTTCCACAGGAAGCTTCGACAGCTCTCTGAAGGAAGCCGTCCATGACCCGAGAGGCTGTCTTGTGCCTGTCGGAGGCGGAAAGGACTCTGCACTTACCCTCGAAACTCTCCTGAAATCAGGCATGAAGTGCATGTGCTACTCCATTAACAAGAGACGCTCTATCACTGAGACCGTCAGAGCAGCTGGTCTCGACAGCGATGCTCTCATTATTTCTCAGCGCCACTTTGACCGCTCACTTATAGAGCTCAATAATCAGGGCTTCATCAACGGTCACACTCCTTTCTCGGCTATCGTAGCCTTTTCTGCCGAGATAACCGCATATCTCAATGAGCTTAAATATATCGTCCTCTCAAATGAATCCAGCGCCAACGAGAGCACTGTTGTGGGACAGGACGTAAATCACCAGTACTCAAAGAGCTTCGAATTCGAGCAGGACTTCCACTATTATGAGGAAAAATTCCTCCGCACTGGGCAGTACTACTTCAGCTTCCTGCGACCTCTTGCAGAATTCCAGATAGCTAAGATGTTCGTTTCACACCGCAAATATCTCCCCGTTTTCAGAAGCTGTAACCTCGGAAGCAAGGTATCTCCCGATGTGTGGTGCGGAGAGTGCCCGAAATGCCTGTTCATTTGCCTCATACTTTCCCCATTCCTCACTATGGCAGAGCTTAAGAAAATATTCGGCAAGGACCTACTCAATGACAGACAGATGCTCAGCTATTTCATCGAGCTCATCGGTCAGTCCGAGCACAAGCCCTTTGAATGTGTGGGCAGTATCGGCGAGGTGAATCTGGCTGTTTCTCTGACTGTCCGCAAGCTTGAGGACAACGGAGAGGAGCTTCCTTTCCTACTGAGAGAATACAAAAAACGCGGTCTTTACTGCCCCGAGACCATTGACGCTCTCAACTACGACTACTGCACTTCCTTTAATGAGGAGAATCTTCTCCCCGACGAATTCAAGACCATACTCAGAAAAGAAATGGAGAACCTTTTATGAAGCAATTCAGTGAATATATAAAGGATTACACTGATAATAAAACCATATGCGTACTCGGCTTTGGCAGAGAGGGAAAGTCCACATATAAAATGATCGAAAAGTACTGCTCTCCCAAAGCACTGGCTATTGCAGACCTTAACGATATTGACCGTGAAGCAAACGGCATACCCGAAAATGTGGATCTTATCTGCGGCAAGGACTATCAGCAGTGTCTCGACCGCTTTGACATGGTGTTCAAAAGCCCGGGTATCGTCCTTGAAAAGCCCGTATCACAGCTGAAATGTCAGATAACCTGTGAAACACAGGTGTTCTTTGAATGCTTCCGCGAGCAGATAATCGGCATAACAGGCACAAAGGGCAAAAGCACCGTTACCTCACTCATCTACCATGTGCTTGATGAGAGCGGTATAGACTGCCGTATTGCAGGCAATATAGGTATCCCAGTGTTTGACATTGCTGAGGGAATGAACGAGGATACTATCGTGGTCTGCGAGCTCTCCTGCCATCAGCTCGAATATATGACCGTATCTCCAAAATACGCCGTTTTCCTCAATCTCTATGAGGAGCATCTCGACCACTACGGCACAATGTGGAACTACTACAATGCAAAGAAGAATATCTATCTTCATCAGCAGGAGAACGATGTTCTGCTCATCAATTCCGAGATAGCTCCCAAAGAGCGCATTACATGGAACACATATACTGTCTCGGATAAGAACAGCGATGCGGATATTTTTGTCAGCGGCGGCATGGTGCACTGCACAGAGCCATATGCTATCCCAACAGACAAGGTAAAGCTTCTCGGCACTCACAATCACTACAATATTGCGGTAGCTTACTATATCACAACTATGTTCATTCGTGAGGAGGACTTCACAAAAGCACTGTGTACCTTCTCCCCTCTTGCCCACAGACTGGAATATGTGGACACTGTCCACGGTATCCGCTGGTATGACGATTCTATCTCAACTGCCTGCGCTACTGCTATTTCAGCTGTCCAGAGCGTACCCGATGTCGGTACTGTCCTTATCGGAGGCATGGACAGAGGTATAGACTACGCTCCACTTGTGGACTTCCTTGCAAAAGCAGATGTCCGTGTTATATGCATGGAGACCTCGGGCAAACGTGTTTACGATATGATACTCGCCCGTGACAGCTTCAGGAATAAAGAGCGTGTCCACTATACTGACCATCTTGACGGTGCAGTTAAGCTTGCTGCGGAAATAACTCCCGAGGGTATGAGCTGTGTTATGTCACCTGCGGCTGCAAGCTATGGTATCTTCAAGAACTTCGAGGAGCGCGGCGATGCCTTCAAGAAGCTGGTTGCAGAGCTCTGAGCCTTTGAACTTAATCAAAGACGCATAACAGACTGCTTAAAAAAATCTTCCGGGCCCTGAATAAAGGCTCGGATTTTTTTGCCCCTTTGAAAGCTAATATTGCCATTTGTTTACGATTATTGCTAAATTTTATTTAAACTCTTGCAATTCACAGCAAGCTATGATATAATATTAACGATGGGGTCTTGAGCCCCGTAAATGAATTCTCAGGAGGAATTATATCTATGTTAACTTCAGCTACAGAAATGCTCAAGAAAGCAAGAGCAGGCAAATACGCAGTAGGTCAGTTCAATATCAACAACCTCGAGTGGACTAAGGCTATTCTCCTTACAGCTCAGGAGTGCAATTCTCCTGTTATCCTCGGTGTATCTGAGGGTGCAGGCAAGTATATGTGCGGTTTCGAGACTGTTGCAGCTATGGTTGCTGCTATGGACAAGTCTCTCGGAATCACAGTTCCTGTTGCACTTCACCTCGACCACGGCTCATATGAGGCTTGCTACAAGTGCATCAAGGCTGGTTTCACATCAATCATGTTCGACGGTTCACACTTCCCGATCGCTGAAAACGTTGCTAAGACAACTGAGCTCGTAAACGCTTCTCACAATCTTGGTCTTTCTATCGAGGCTGAGGTAGGCGCTATCGGCGGTGAAGAAGATGGCGTTATCGGTAAGGGCGAGTGCGCTGATCCTGCAGAGTGCAAGCAGATTGCTGATCTCGGCGTTGACTTCCTCGCAGCAGGTATCGGTAATATCCACGGTGTATACCCTGCAAACTGGGAAGGTCTCAGCTTTGAGACTCTTGAGGCTATCAACAAGACTGTTGGCGAGATGCCTCTCGTACTTCACGGCGGTACAGGTATCCCTGATGATATGATCACAAAGGCTATCTCTCTCGGCGTTGCTAAGATCAATGTAAATACTGAGTGCCAGCTCGTATTTGCTGAGGCTACAAGAGGCTACGTTGAGGCTGGTAAGGACAAGCAGGGCAAGGGCTTCGACCCAAGAAAGCTTCTCGCACCTGGTTTCGATGCTATCAAGGCTAAGGTAAAGGAGAAGATGGAGCTCTTCGGAAGCGTTAACAAGGCTTGATCATAAGGAGAAGCTATCATGTCGTGGGGAAGATTTGAGCAGAATTTTGTATACAACTATGACATCAACGCTTGTCTTGACGCTGTCATGCGAACAGGTGCACAACTGAAACTGAGTGTCAAAAATGCAGACAGATTCAGCTACAAGGTCGTATTCAGCAACGGAATTTCGCTGACTACGTGGGGTGAAAAGATATATATCGCATTAGGTGTTCTCCCTGACGGTAAAACAGGGATAAATATCGCCAGCGTTTCAAACCTTGGAACAGAGATCACTGCCAAGTCACGAAATGAAAAAAATGTATATAACTTTATAAATACCCTGAATTATTTTCTCCCACCAAGATAAAGTAAAATTGCCCGAGGATCGATTCTGAACTGACCCCAAAAAGTTAGACAAAGATTTAAAAGAAAATTTATGCAAAGCGACAAAGCGACAAAGCTTGGTCGCTTTGTTGCTTTATGCAGCTTTGGCAAGACGGTATTCAACAGGTGACATTCCATCGAGTTTC
>SFMO01000054.1 GCA_004554385.1 Ruminococcus flavefaciens | reverse complement strand
TTCAATGCGGTCCTTATAGAGATTGAATGGGGACTGACCTGCAGATGACCAGTCTTTCATAGAATTGAGATCGCTTATTATGACTGTATCATCGAAGAGGAAGAATGTCGGGCTGTTATAGTATTCTCCTTCCTTGTGGCATGCGCCGAAAATTATATCACCGCATTCGATGACCTGTGAACCGTCTGCACCCTTTCTTATAACAGCGGGAACAGCGTTGATTTGTTTGTTGAGATTTGCGCCCTTGTAAGGAGAATCCTCTATATCAACGAATTTATATCCGCTCTCTTCTGCGTAAGTCTCGGCTGTAGAGCCTTTGTATCCGTAGATGGTGCCGTTGAAGTAGCCCGAATAATCCCTCTGTCCGTTGCATATCGTATCCTTGCCTCCAACTATTTTGCAGTCAGGATTGCGTATGATAATGGTTCTGAGGTTTGCACAGTCTTTGAATGCGTCTCTGCCTAAGGTCGTAACGCTTTCGGGAATATCTGCTTCCTTTATTTTGCTGCACTTCTGGAACACACTGGCTCCGATCAGGTTCAAAGTGCCCGGCAGGCTTATTGACTGGAGATTGCTGCAGCCTGTCATAGCGGCTGTTCCAAGCTTTGTAATGCCCTCTGCGACCTCAAGTGAAGTTATTTCGGGTCTGAATTCGTGCCACGGAACGTAGTCCGATCTGAGCCATGCAACAGTATCGCCGTCGCCGGTGATACTTAGTGTACCATTGTCACTGATATTCCAGAATGTAGTTTCTCCGCACACACCCTTCTTGTATTTGAAGCTGCTCTCGCCTATGTCCTGTGAAGAAATGAGGTAATCATTGAAGCGGAGGCTGTACTTTGCAGCGTAAGCGTGAGCTGTTGACTGGCTTAATCCAAGTATAAGTACAGTGTATGGTGTGGATTTCTGTGAGTCGGGGGAGTAGATGGTGCCTGTTTTTCCGTTGTAAAGAGTGTCCTTTGACTGGTCGATGTCGCAGTCAGGATTGCTTACCTGAATATATTCAAGTGCTGCGCAGCCTTTGAGGGCGTCCTTGCTTATCTTCTCAACGCTGTCGGGGAAGCTTATATTTCTGAGCTCTGAGCAGTTTTCAAATGCGTTTTCGCCGATGACCCTTACTCCGTTCTCGATGGTTATGTACTGTGCCTTTGTGTCCTTGAATGCGGAATTACCGATCTCTGTAATATCTTTACCGATAATTATACGGAAGATCTGACCGCTGTAGTTGTTCCATGGAGCATTACCGTTTGTATTTACTTTGCCGTAGCCTGAGATATAGAGTGTAGAGCCTTCAATATCCCATCTTGCGTCTTCACCGCAGTAACCGTGTTTATCATTTTCTTCAAGTCTTGCTATCATTTCATCAGTTGATGAGTCAGCTGTTGCCGTGAATGAAGTCATCACAGGAGCTGAGGTCATGCAGATAGCAGCTGCAAGGAATGTCGATACAATTTTTTTCATTTTTTTCCTCCATTTTGTTATATTTACTATGATATATAGCTTTTATATTGTATCATATTGTTTTATAAATATCAAGGGGCGCAGAATGAAATTTCCGGTTGACGATTTTTTGCCTCGAAAAAGGCGGCGCGGGCTCCGCGCTTATACCATATTGTTTTATAAATAGCAAGGGGCGCGGCATAAAATTTCTGTCTGTCGATCTTTTGCCGCGAAAAAAGGCGGCGCGGGCTCCGCGCTATATTTGTTTTAGGCGTTACCTGTTTCCCACAGGTAACGCCTTTATCATAATGTGTTTAGTTTTTATCCGAAGCTCTTCATAAACTCCTCGAAGGTTTTTACTGTGTCTTTTGTTATCTGCTTGTATGCGTAATATGTAAGAATGTATGAAGCGTCTGTAGCATCAACAATGCCATTTCCGTCTACATCGCCTGCAGCTTTCATCTCCGGAGAGAGTGATGCGTTTCCGTTAATTGAGCTGTATGCATAGTAGTAGAGGATCAATGCAGCATCTGTAGCATTTACATTTCCGTCACCTGTGATATCACCAAGTTTTACGGAAGGTGTAGTTACAGGAGCTGTTGTTGTAGTGGAAGTTGTAGATGTTGTAGTGGAAGTTGTAGATGTTGTAGTGGAAGTTGTAGATGTTGTAGTGGAAGTTGTAGATGTTGTAGTGGAAGTTGTAGATGTT
>SFMO01000004.1 GCA_004554385.1 Ruminococcus flavefaciens | reverse complement strand
TCCGCTGTTAAAATCCGCATATATTTCTTTCAACTTCTCATCTAATATTTCACTTCCATGATATACTTCACCATTGACAGTGATCATAGGAGTGGCCTCCAATAATACATCTAATGCAACTACGGAAGGAATTTCTCTTCCTATTTTTATGTAATCATCATCGAGAATTTTAGCACCATGTGCGTCACATAATATGACTTCATATCCCTGCAGATTTTGTAAAGTATCATATGTATCATAGAGTTCACGATCCATGATAAACAGCTCAGATTTTAATATCTCATCCAAAGATTTATTCCATAATGGATATTTGTTCAATGCATATGTAACATACTCTCCGATATAGCCCAAATAATCCCTCGAATCACTCATCTGGTCACCTGTCGACTTTATTGTTTCAAGTACAGCCACCTTATGTGACCTGTTATGAGCAGGTTTAAAACTTAATTGCTTTAGCTTTTCTTGTGTTTGCTTTTTATTCTTCATTAAAGCGTAGTAATCTTTATCATGGCCATCGGGCGCTTTCATCTCCAAATCTCTCAGTGCATATTCTCCTCTTCCCATAAAGCCATCATCACTTTCTGTTCCGGGAGGTAACCATAATGCCTGTATTCCATATATCGTATGATACGATAGACTTTTTTCTTCTTCATCTATGACATATGACATTATCTCATCAGAATTCTTCACGTAATCGCAGGCTTCTTCAAAAGATTTGCCTGATACTTCTTTGACAACTTTATTAAATCCTTTTATATCATCATCGGTTATAGCTCTGTAGAAACATATTCTCCTTTTATTACTCTTTTCGCTGTCTGTAGCTGCATAATAATCCACATTTTTCGCCTTTTCGGAACCAAGACACAGCTGAACTGAGTAAATACCGTCATTTGCCTTTTCATCGCCGTTCTTACCGTCGTCGGACATATATGATACCAGTGTATCGCTGTTGTCATACAGCGCCAGTGTTTTGTCGGGCAGAGGTTCGTCGGAGTTGACCTTTATTGTAAACTTTACATTTTCCTCCGTATTGATGTAGATCTTGTTTATATCTGCGTGTAAACGTTCAAGGACAGGCTTATCTTCAGACAAGTCTCTTCCGATAAATTCCGCAAGCGGCTTTATACTGCCTTTTGCTGTTGAAGCATAGGCGTAGTAAGCAAGTATCCCCGAAGCATCCACTGCGTTTACAGTGCTGTCATTGTTAACATCTGCTGCCGAGGTCTGTGCATCGCTGAAACCGCCTTCCTTGCTTGTTGAAACAAGTGCATAATATGAAAGGACTGCTGATGCATCAACAGCATTTACCTGACTGTCATTATTTACGTCACCTAAAGTATATTCCTTTTCAGCAATAGTATTTTCCGCGCTTGCGTTTAGCCTGTAGTATTGATCGTAATTGTAAGAGCTTGCAGTTATTCCTGACAAAAGCGTCAGTGATAGTGCAGTTGTAATTATTTTTGAGATCTTCATGTTTCCTCCTGAAATTTAAAAATACATAAATTTTAGTATATAACATTTTATTCCAGGTTACAAGTCAAATCTTGCGAAAAATCAGAAAATTTATCAACGGATTTCAATCCACTCCCTCCGTGTGAAAGGCGGCTTATACTTCACCTTCCCCTCAACACGTGCAATAATGTGTCCGGTATTGCTCCAAAAAGGCAACAGGTATACCAGAACTTGTGATAAGCTCAGTCTCATGGGGATAATAGCATGGATTTGTCAGCATACCAGCCTCCGAGGCTCTGCCCCACAAAAATAAAATCATCGGTATGCGCTATTATCCGACAGCGGTCCGGGCATAAGCGACAATGACAAAGAGCACCTTTTTGAATACTTTTACCGCGCAGCTCACTCCCGCGAGTACCGCTCGTATTTTGTACTTTGTCATGCTGCTATAATGCATTATATTCAAACAAATCACGGGTATTCTGACTGGGCAACAACTGCCATATCCGCAGACGTTAAGACCATGTGGTATCGTTTCAGCCGCCGTGAGTCTGATTATTGCATTGAATGTTCCCGTGACGGTAAGAATTTTACGCAGATGCGTGTATGCCATATGTGGGAAGGCGGCGGAAAGATCAGATTTGGCATATATGCGTGCAGTCCTGAAGATTCCAGCTTTAAAGCCGTATTTACGGATATGAAGATCACAGAATGTGCATGGAAAGCTCATGACGGTCAGCAGCCTGACTGATATACTAAATGCAGCCCATATGGGCTGCGTCTTCATTCTATGTATACGGTCCGATAATATAATGCTTGATGAATACCTAAATTTGTAATGACAATAACTGTTTTCATGTATTCATTTAATAAACTTTCTTCAAAGTTCAATCATTGCACTTTGGACTTGATCCATAGGAAAAATCACAGACAATCCACTTAAACAGCCATTTTTAAGGTATAAAAACGCACTTGTCTATGGACAAGTGCTTAATGTTTATAAGTTCTCATGCGATCCTATTATTACAGCGGACGACAATATTGATAATCGAGCATAAACTCAAACTCATACCCCTGCGGATTACTGCGGTATAAGCCTTAACCTGCTCCATCCGGTATTCTTCGACAGTTATTGCTCAGGAAACAGTACAATATCTAAATTTTCTCCGAATGGATGGGATTTGTAGATACTAATCATTGGCATCGGCACACTGGTCATTCTTTCCATAAAGCAGCTCATACTGCCGCGTCAAGCGCTCTTTCGCCTGTGCTCGCAGCTTATCGGGGCCAAGTATCTCTATAACAGGTCCGAAGCTTAGCAGCATTATAAGCAACTCTGTCTCGTCCTGTTGGTCGTACCACAGCTCAACGGTATACTGTCCGGTTTCAAGGTCACGGACAGTATGCTTTTCATAGGGAGCGAATTCAAGCATAAAGCGCTCCACGCCGTTTCTCTCGTTAGTTACCCTTATGACCGCAGGAGCACTGCACTTGCGGCTGTTGAAATAATCGTCCATAGATACAGGAGTACGGAATATCCGCCCCGTATCGGTTATCGTATCTATCCTGCCGATATTTATGAGCCCGCTGCTGCGTATCTTATCATTACTGAGCCTGTAGCAGTAAGCACGGAACTTTCCGTTCTTGGGCGAAAACTCTATTTTCAGCAGAACAAATCTGCCGCTTACACGCTTTCCGTGTCCCGATACAAATGAAATATCAACTATTTTACGCTTCTTAACCGCGTCAAGAGCCGCACGGAAATTAGCGATATATTTCTCGTCGGAATAGTCGTCGCGGTCTGCATGTCTGTCTGTGAGCCTGAAATGCTCATGTCGGTACAGCGGCTTTACACCGGTAAGCTTCTCCATTAAGTCCTCTATGACCTCGTCCTCAAGAAAAAGCCTTATCCTCGGATCGGAAAGCTTGGCTTTCAGCCACATCTTTTGCAGCTTTGTCAGCACCTTCACAGGTGCTTTTTTTGTTATACGTCTGAGAGTATTATCTTTCTCACGTCTGAAAAGTCCCCAGTCCTCGCCGCCTGGGATAAGCTTTTGAGGAAGGAACAGCACTGAATCACGGAAACCGTCACGCAGAACCGTATCATGTATGCATTTTTCATCGGTGATTTCATTTTCAAGGAGCTTTGCGGCTATACGGAAATATGTACCATATATCTCACTGAATATGTTCATCTTCAATACCTCCGTACATTCGATACATTCTGCGAATGTCACTGTAAAAACGCAGCCTTATCTTCTCTGTGCCGCCCTCTATTGACACTATTCGCCCGATAAATGTCTTTGCCCAGTGCATTATCTCGTTGGGGTCAAATATATCGGCAGTAAGAGTATACAGACATTCACCTGTCTTTTCAAGTATGGCACAGCGCTTCTCACGCTCTAAACGGTCTATGATGAAGCTTTCGCTCCTCTCGTCAACACTAAACGTTATCTTTATGGCGCTTACCGCTCCCACCTCATGACGGTCTCCAAAGGAAACGCCGAAGCACCGCTGTATATTTACATCGTAGCGTTCTCTGAGCCTGTCATAGTCAGTGCAGACAGCCTCCCTCTTTATCTGCTTTATCCTGTCAAGCCTAAAGGTGACGAACCTGCGCCTTCTCGGCACATAGGCTGCTATATAGCGCCTGCCTGTCTGAACTGAGACAAGTATCTGCATAGGTATTATTATTTCTTCCGCAGGCTCGTCATCTGCCCTGACCGCAAACTTCTTGACGGTTATACTGCATTTATCGTCGATAGCCGCAAGAATATCGGGAACAAGTATATCTTCAAGAGAGTGTATCATATAATTATGCTTGATATGGAACAGGTCATTTTTTATACCGAAAGCTTTCATTATGCTGTTTCCGATAACTCCAAGATCAGGAGCTTCCGAAAAGAACTTCAAAGCGTCATCAATGCCCCTGTACTTCTTTATGTATTCATCTATTCTGTCGGCAGAAAGCGAATAATACATGGTTTTTCCCTGCTTTTCGGCTATAACTATACCCTCATCGGTATATTCCTTTAGCTTGTTGCGGACAGTCTGGTCATCAAACAGCTGCTCATATTCGCTGTTCAGAGTATCGGTCAGCTCCCTGATAGTGCGGCTTTTTCCGTCGCAGAGAATATCTATAAGAAGAAAATGCAGCTTTATATCATTATCAGTAAAGCTTTTGGAGTAATATGCGTTATACAGCGGATTTTCGGAAATATGACCGCTGTCAACGGATATGGAAACACTTCTGCCGTGAACAGAGTCGTCATAGCGCATATAGTCCTGCATCCAGCTCTCCACGCGGCGTTTTTCGTCGTCATAGGTGCGGATGCTCTTTTTATCGAAATCGCTTCTGACCTTGCAGCCGTAAATGAAGAAATCCCGAACATATTCTCTTGTTTTGTCGAAATTCTTTATAAGCTCCGAGAAACCTGCCATTTGAGCCACTCCCCTTTCCTTATTAATATATTAACAGAAAAATATGTCATTTTCAAGTGACAAAAGAGTGTGCGCAGATTTTTTTATATGATTATTTCCAATTCATGTGGTATACTAAAGTCAAGCTAAAGGAAAGAGAAGTGAAGAAAATGTTCGTACATTACAACAAGAACGAAAATATGCTCCCGATAAAGATATGGCAGACAGATATGGAAGCTGTCGGCACAAAATGTATCGAACAGGCGGAGCACCTTGCGAAGTTACCCTTCGCACACAAGTGGATAGCACTTATGCCCGATACTCATGCAGGAAAGGGCATGCCCATAGGCGGAGTCATAGCCTGCGAGGACGTTGTTATCCCCAACGCGGTAGGAGTTGATATAGGCTGCGGTATGGCTTATGTCCAGACCGATATTCCTGTATCACTTCTCCGTGAAACTATTACAGGCAGCGGAAACCTTGTACAGACTATCTGCGGCGATATTTTAAGAAATATCCCCACAGGCTTTGCACATTACAAGACAGCTCAGGCATCTGAGGTGCTTGACCGTGCAAAGGCTGAAATGGGACAGTACGAGGCTGATAAGGAGCTTATCCCTCAGATAGATGAGGGATACTATCAGGCAGGTACTCTCGGCGGTGGAAATCACTTCATCGAGCTCCAGCAGGACAATGACGGAATGTGCGGTATCATGCTCCATTCAGGAAGCCGTCACTTCGGCAATATAGTTGGACAGTATTTCAATAGAATAGCTCACGGGCTGAACGACAGATGGTTCTCACAGGTGCCCAACGAGTGGAATTTACCCTTTCTCCCTGTTGATACAGATGAAGGTCAGCGCTATCTTGCGTGGATGCAGCTGTGCATGGATTTCGCTTATGAGAACCGTGCAATAATGCTCGGTAAGGTAAAAGAGATATTCACAAAGCATATCGAGAAGCACACTGGTATTGTTCCTGTTTTCTCAGGTGAGATAAACTGCCACCACAACTATGCAGCCCTTGAAAATCACTTTGGCAAGAATGTATGGGTACACAGAAAGGGTGCTATCCGTGCAGGCGAGGGCGAACCGGGTATTATCCCGGGTGCTATGGGCTCATACAGCTACATAGTACGCGGCAAGGGCAATCCGGACAGCTTTATGTCCTCGTCCCACGGCGCAGGCAGAGCTTACTCCAGAACGGCGGCAAAGGATACTTTCTCCGTAGAGTCTGTAATGGTAGACCTGAAGGAAAAGAATGTGGTTCTTGCTAAGAATAATAAGAATGATGTAGCTGAGGAAGCTCGTTTTGCATACAAGGATATCAGCGATGTAATGGCTAATCAGCAGGATCTTACAGAGCCTGTAAAGAGATTATTCACCGTCGGAGTAGTTAAAGGTTGATTTTTCGCCGCTTACAGCAATTGAGGCAGTTCATTCAGAACGGGTTCAACTCCCACGGCGACGAGTTTAAGACACCTACAGCAGATGTATCTATGAAAAAGGATATTCATACGGTGTCTTGGCAGCGTGACGCTGCACCTTTCCACGTTTACGCTCGTAAACTCGCTTACTATAATTAAAAATACAGCTTGCATTTCGCTCACAGCACTTTTTAAGGTACAAACAGCATTTTTCATTATCCTTTCACGATAAAAAGTGCCTTGCATTACTAAAAAAATATTTAAGACGCACACAGCAGAAGTCAATATTTCATCTGAATAATGAATAAGGCGTCTTGCGAGCTGAGCCAGCTCGACCACTTCACCGTTGGCGCTTGTTTCACGCGCTCACTCTTATCAGAAACGGTGATTTTACATCGCTTACAGCACATTTATGGAGCAATAATTTTCGGCTCTGACAGCATTATTTTCAGGGACGCAGGAAGCTGCCCCTAACGGGTAAGCACTGTGCAAAAAATGAGCCGCGAATAAGTCAGCAACAGCAATAAAAGTGGTCTTACGCAGGTTCGAATCCTGCCCTGCGGAAACGTATGGTAAAACGCTGACTTGAAAGGAGAATTACTATGCTTAACTTTTTAAAGAAGGAATCCAACATGACATATACCGAGAACGGCGGTACTGCTTATCGTTCAACAAATTCATTCTGCCTTGATATGTTTTTCAAGGCAGGTGCGATGAGAAATTCCACAGCCCAGGAAATAGCCGACGTGGTTACACGCGCTTACGCCGAGGGCCCCGATAAGACTATGAAGATAGTCTTCTTCGCCCGTGACGCAAGAGGCGGTCTTGGAGAGAGACGTTTCTTCCGCTGTGCGGTTTCCGAACTGGTAAAGACAGCTCCAAAGGCTGTTGAGAAGAATATCCCAATGTTCGCTGAGTACGGCCGTTTCGACGACCTGTGCGTACTGCTCGGCACTCCTCTGGAGAACGCAGCAGCTAAGGAGATAAAGGCTCAACTGGATAAGGATATAGCTGCTATGAATTCAAAGGGTCAGGCTTCTCTGCTTGCAAAGTGGCTGCCTTCTGTAAATGCTTCCTCAAAGGATACAAGAAACAAGGGCAGACGTATGGCAGCTCTGCTTGGCATGACCGAGCCTGTATACAGAAAGACTCTGTCCGCTCTGAGAGCATATACGGATATACTGGAAAACCGCCTCCGTGAGCATGACTACACATTTGACTATGAGGTTCAGCCCTCATGCGCTATGTTCAAGTACCGCCGCGCTTTTATCAGAAATGATAACGAGCGTTACGTGGGTTACCTGAACAGCGTACACAACGGCACAGCAAAGCTCAATGCCGACAGACTGTTCCCATACGACATAGTCAGAGCAGCACTTGCAGGCAATATCACGGCTACCGAGAGAAAGTCACTGGACGCTGCTTGGAAGTACCTGCCCGACCTGACAGCTTCAAGACGTGAGAACGCCATAGCTGTTATAGACGGTTCAGGTTCCATGACATGCGGCGGCGGTGGTATCCGTCCTATAGACGCAGCACTGTCTCTGGGAATATACTTTGCAGAGCACAATAGAGGAGAGTTCGCAGACCACTTCATCACTTTCTCCGAAAAGCCCCGTCTCGTAGAGATAAAGGGAAATGATATAGTGGAAAAGGTCCGTTACTGCGACACCTTCAACGAGGTGGCAAATACAAACCTTGAGGCCGTGTTCATGCTGATACTCCGTACAGCTGTAAAGAACAAGGTCTCAAAAGCAGATATGCCCACAAAGCTCTACATAATCTCCGATATGCAGTTCGACTGCTGCGTTGTCGGCGGCAACAACGATGTACTGTTCAAGGCAATGGGAAAGCTCTACCACAAGTACGGCTACGATCTGCCTGAGATAGTATTCTGGAACGTAAACGCAAGATGTGATGCGATGCCTGTAACACGCTCCGAAACGGGAGCTGCACTGGTATCGGGCTATTCCCCTGCCGTATTCGATATGGTCATAGGCGGAAATATCTCCCCTGAGGCTGTAATGGATAAGATACTGGCTTCCAAGAGATATGCACCTATAACGGCTGCATAAGACCTAAACGCTCCCGAACGGGATAGTATAACATAATGAAGCCTTAAAATCGATAGAAATCCCGCATTATAAATCACTCCCTGTGCTTCAAACACAGGGAGTTTTCTCATTTTATAAACTTGTCGAAAACATTATGAGCCGCTGCCATCTCTCTTGACGTAAAAGCACAAAGCTTCACCTCTATCTCATAATCAGGGTAGTCGGCAATGAACTTGTTATATGCTCTGCAGCACTGCTTTGTTGATTCTATCCCACAAGTGCCGCAAAGGGTGAGAACTGCGCCGCCCTGTCCTGCATGGACATCGGGTGCAGATCGTCATACTGCGGACGGGAGAGGTGTTTTATATCATCGTAATTCCCATTCAAAGTTCAATCCCTTTTTCCGTATTTTTCTTTATTTTGTGCAAGCGCAACGATATTCAATGTATTACTAATGAAGGCAAGTCCTATAATAAGTAAGATAGTTATCAGACTTTTTACCATTTCTCCTTTGTCAAACGGAACAAGACAGATCAATACCATAGCAATGATCGTGGAAATAGCCATTATAAGCATGAGCCTTTTCTCTCTTTGCTTATATACGTTTTCACTTAGCTGAAGTGCTTCTGACAGGTTTTCTTCTGCTGCCTCAGTGAATTCGGTTTTACTCAACCTCTGCCCTGCAACTATTTCATTTATACTGACATCATATATATCTGAAAGCAGAACAAGACATTCAACAGGCGGCATATATGTTCCTGTTTCCCAGCGTGAAACTGTCTTATTGGTTACACCGACTTTTTCACCAAGTGTTTCCTGAGTGTAACCTTTTTCTTTACGAAGTTCTTTGAGAAATTTACCGATTTTTACTGTATCCATTTTGGATACCTCCTTTCGTGTTTATGATTATATAATATATTACAAATTGAAAAATGTCGTTACCACAAACAGCGAAAACGGCGTGTTTTCGGGAATTCCCCATAAACAGCGATACTAATTTTAACGTTTTCAAGCCTTATGCCCGCCTATCTGCCGGTTGCGCTCCTTCGCCGTTGCTCCCTCCGTAAAGTTCGTGCCTTTCAGAACGGCATTCTTTCCGAATTTGTGTTTGATCGTGAGCATCGCCTCCTGCAATGCTCTTTCTTTTTCAAGAGCCTTCTCATCGTCCGCACGGTCTTGTAGCGTTTCTTCCGTATCGAACAGGGAAAGCTGTTCGTAGCTCTCGCTCTCAGGCACATCGCTTTCCTTGATGACATTGCAGGCAACAAGGTTTATCCGCCTTGCAAGCAGAGTTTTATCAAAGATACGATCAAAAAGCTTCATTGTCGCTTCGACCATTTTTCTTGTGGACGAGGTGTGTTTATCGAGATTTTGCGTACCATAGGGTGTGTTTCGGAACTTTTCTGCCGTAGCGGTCGTAAACCACTTCGCCCCGGTAGTGACTGTCAGCAAGGCTCTCACGGTCATAGCCGACTGTCAGCATGATCTGATCTGTCACAAGCCCCTTATCCTCCAAATCAAGGGACAGCATATTCCCTTTACGAAATCATTATCTGTTATCATTTCAGTACAAGATCATCAAGCCAGTCTTTTATCGTCCTTATCAGACCGGCATCGAGCGGCTCTTTTATGAGTCTGCGATATGTTTTCTTCACATTCAGAATACCGTTTTCCCCGTCATTTACCCGCAGAATATGTGTAAGTCCTTCGGGAGCAAAGCACTTTATATTGCTCTCCGACCGGAACGCTTCAAGTCTGTGATAGTCTGCCTGAAAATCAGCCTTGCCTGTGATCGCAAGTACAGGCTTGCCGTAACTTTTCAGGATCTCAGCAAAATCCTCTGAGGTGTATGCTCCGTGTTCCCTCAGCCATTTTGCAGGCATACCTGCGCCCTTGACATACACTTTTTCTTTGTTTGTTTCCTTGCTTTTCCCGAACATATCATCAATCGTTGCAAGCTGTTTATTGAGATCGAAGATCTTTCGCAAGATCGCACCTGTCAATCCTTTTATAGAGGGAAGCTCCTCAGCCATTCGTTTGTTCTGATAATAAAGTGCATCCTTTATGCACATTCCTGCACCGCCCAGCAGGATCAGTCCTGATGTTTCTTCTTTTTCCGTTACAAGAGTTGCAATCATCGTTCCCTCGCTGTGTCCGCAGACGAGTATTCTGTTTTCATCAACATACGGCAGGCTTTTCAGATAGCGGATCACAGAGATCGCATCATTCGTCAGGTCTGATAGTCCTGCACTGTTGAAACTGCCGCCCGATCCGTGAGTGCCGCGCTTGTCGTAACGGGCAGATACATAGCCGCACTCTGCAAATGTATGTGCCAATTCCTTATATATATTGGAATGAAGTCCGAAACCGTTTCCGTCACGGTCGAGCTTTCCTGTTCCCATGATGATGACAACGGCAGGAGATCTCTTGCTTTCGTCCTCATAAGTGATCGTAGCCCCGATCGGATATTCACCCTGAATCGTAATTTTCTTTTCTCTGAACTTCATATTATTCACCTCAAAAAATGATAAGCCAGATCGTTCTGCTGATGATATGTGTCAGTATATGTGCAAGCATCGCATACTGTATGCCGTATTTCCGGTAGAGCCTGCCGAACACGATACCAAATGCGCCGTTCATCAGAAAGCATCTGCATATAAGCATGGGGGTCAGATGTCCGAATGTCTGAATAGTTGCAGGCAGGTGTCCTGCGGCAAACAATGCAGCGGCGATGATATTCGAGAAAACAAGCATCTTTTCGGGAACAGCATTCTCTTTTCTGCAAAACAGCTTCCAGCCGATCAGTGCGAGCAGGCTCATAAAGAACAGCCGCAGCATAACTTCCTCAATGACACCGCCGTACAGAACAGAGGCGATCCATGTGGGGGCATCAAATCTCCCGGAAGCCACATAGCTGTCTGCCAGTTCGGGTATCCATTTCGCAAAGGAAAAAGCATCAGCACTCAGTACAATTCCGCATAACGCCCCTGCAAGCAGTGTGATGAGAGTGTTCTTTTTGTCAAACCGGAATGGACGGATAAGACCGATCTTGTCTGCAACAAGATATCCGAAGAAGCCGCAAATCACAGCATATACGACTGTCTGTATCATCGTGATGAGCATGACCATTTCCTTACTTCCGACCTGCTGAATGGCAGCTTCAAGAGCTGCTTTGTCTGCACTTGCTGTGGACATCTGAGCCATGAACCAACCGCCGACTGCTGCAGCAGGTATCAGGCATAATGTGAATATCAAGGGCTTTCTGATCTTTGTCATTTCTTTTCCTCCTCTGTAACAGGTGCGGAGATCACAGAGAAGCTCCTGCTTTTTCCGCCTTGCTCAGGTTCCGAATACTTATCTATCACTTCTCTTAACTCCTTAAAAAGATTGCTATAGCTTTCATCGGTCAGAGTGAGCATATAAGTCCGCAGGGACAGCATATCAGCTGCCGGATCAGCATTTTCCTTGTCGCTGTATCTCTGGAAACTGCCGTACAGTGCCATGAGAAACTGATAGGCACTGTCAGCTATATCGGTATTTTCAGTGAACTTAGCCTCGTTAAGTGCTAAAAGTCTTTCCAGACTTCCGCGCACTTTGCGTTCCGACTTGACGATCAGCACTTCCTCTTTCAGAAGATAATTGATATGACGATAGAGCGTAGGCTGCGGAACATCGTGTAATTCCTCGCATATCTGCCTGGTCGTTGCTTCGCCCCTGATCTGGAGAAACTGCATGATCTTCATTCTTATGGGGTTTGTAATAATATCGGATAGTTTCATTGCATCGCCACCTTTCTCAATATATATTATATTCTCATAAGTGATAATAGTCAACAATGTTCACAGAAAATTTACAATCCACCTTCTGATAATCATTTGCGGAAGCCTATTGATTTGAAAAAGTCTTATCCCCGTAATTCGCAGAGATAAGACCTTTCTTTGTTATATATAATTATTCCTGAACCTCGATCATCAAAGCCACGCCGTCATTGATTCCGACCTTATAAGCAACTCTCATATCAGAAATCCACCACACGAAGATTGTAGATCATTTTGATCATTAACATCTGCCCCTCTTAATGTCGGAATGTACTTTTTCCTATTACCGTTAAACCTTATGCCTGTATCGTCAGGGCAGGTCGAACGCGACCTTTGCAGGCAAACAGAGCGATGCGATCGTGTACTCATAGTCCAAACCGTATGATGCCTCCATTCGTGATGCGCTAAAATGGATCGTTGCATACGGCACCTTTTTGAATGCCTGCGCACCGATAGTATCAGCACCGGGGAAATAAATATCCGTTATGCCGTTGCCTGAATTCCATGCATCGCCGCCGAATGCGTGTTCAAACACATACCTGATCGTATCATCAAAGAAAAGCCGTGTTGGCGGGTTCTGCTTGACATAGCGGTAAAGCAGGGAGTTATTTCTGCAAAAGCGAAGCATTTCTGCACCGGGACAAAAGATCTGCGAATCAGCCCATTTATTCATCCAGAAGGAGCCATGTCCCAGCGATCTGAGCTCTCCATCGCAGCGGAAGCCTACCATTGAAGGAGTATTGTAGAATGTATAATACCCCATGGATCGGATACCTGCACCGATAGAGACCGTCCGCAGTGAAAGTGCATCTGCACAGAACAGATTTCCGATGGATATACATTTATCTCCGATGGCAAGGGTCTCCAGTCCCGATGCGCCGCGAAAGGCTTCATTGCCGATGCTTTCCAGTTCCGCAGGCATTTTTATATGTCGGAGGTAGATGCAGCCCTTGAAAAAGAAGCTGCCAATACGATGTATCGTGTCAGGCATAATGAGATTTTCGATGTCTCTGCACAGAGAGACAGGATCGTTTGCAAAGGCGTTGTCTCCGATAGAAATAACAGGCTTTCCATTCAGCTCAGACGGAACAGTTACCTCCTTAAGCGAATCTTTGTTGACACAGCGGTTGATGATACAGCTTTCCCACTGTTCTGTTATATCCCACTGACAGCCGTTAGCCTGGGCAACAGAACGGACAGGCTCAGGGGGGAGCGTGTCAACAGAATCGTTCAGCATCTCAATGAATTCTTCAATGCTGTCAGCGATCAGTATCTTATCGTCGATCTCTTCATGGAAAACATAGTAGACCTGCTGTGTTTTGCTGCTCCAGAAGAAATGATCGCCGCCTTCATCCTCTGCGAGAGGAAACCAGTCAGCAGGAATATACCTGTTCATCGGTTCGGCACGATATATGCGGTCAACAAGCCATTCAAAGCCGCCGTCTTCATCTTCCAGTGTGACCAGATCATAGACTTCATAGCCGTAATCATCTATTTCAAGATAACAGGTTCTCATTCCTGAACCATCTGTCCTGGAATAAATATCCTTTAATATGTCAGGGAAAACTATTCCGTATTTCTGTTCGAGATAAGCTATCCGTGCTTCACTTTTCTCCCTGTTGTCTGTCTCTTTCTCCAGGAACCTGTACTTTGAAACCCCTTCGTATTTCCCGGTTTCAAGGGACTTATTTACTGCATTTCCAAAATAGTAAAAATCATCATGCATTGCATACCAGCTGGTCAGCACTTCATGGCGGATCCCCCTGTCATCAGTGTATATCAGCTGCATCTGCGATACATCGCCCTGGGCATTCCATGTGCGGTAGAGCCTGTGTTTATCTTCATATTCTGTCCAGACTTCCTGACCGTCACCGAATTCTTCATAAAAGCGATCATCTGTTACTGTTTCGGGTATTACTTTATAAAGCTGATCGAGGGGAATAGTTTTTAACACTGTTGCGTATATAATAGCAGAAAAGTCATCCGCACAGAGAACCTCTTCAAAGCGGCAAAGCACAGCACAGGCCTTGCCGATATCGTCCGGACTTTCAGCGCTTTCCCAACCGTTAAGGAACATTTGCCACGGCTCAAAGATCGTAGTGAATGTATCGCCTATTTCCTCGTCAAAAGGTGCTGTGACCTTGAGTATACGCTTTTCTCCGACGACCGGGACCTGATTCGTGTGCAGCCACTGCCTTTTATTGAGCGGCAGGGACAATTCTTCCTTTGAGCATTCCATCCATGCCAGATGATATCCTATATTGTGGATACCTGCACCTTCGAGCAGATGTCGTTTCTGATTATCATTCGTGATACGGCTTTTACAGCAAGAGCATAAAAAGTTCACAATATCATCTCCCCTTCAGTTATAGCAGCCATAGGCGGCTATCTGTTTTTTACTTTGAAAAAAACGCTTATAATATTTTTTCTCATCTTCTCTTTTAATGAAGTATACCATTGATACCCACATAATTAACAAGCTCATATCTCAGTGATAACCTGCGTGAACTCCTGTGCCCATTCCGTGATTACCCAAGTCTCTTATACTTCATCAGGATGCTCTCCCGACCAGCCTCTCTCCGGAAGGCAGGACAGGTATGACATATCGTCTTCTGAGATTCTGAAGCCAAATATATCAAGATTTTCCTTCATTCTTTCCTTTGAAGATGATTTCGGGATAACTGGAATACCTCTCTGATTGAGATATCTGAGCAATAATTCAGCATTTGTGCAGCCATATCTTGCAGCTGTCTTTGCTACCACCCCGTCATTTATAAATCTGGCTCTGCCGAGATTACTCAATGCCTGTAGAAGTATTCCCTCATTTCTGAGATAGGAAAGCGTATATTCCTGCATATATCCTACGTGGAGCTCAAGCTGGTCAACCATATAACGGATACGTGCTGCCTCTAAAACTGGTCTTATATGGTGAGGGAGCAAATTAGACAGACCTATGGCTCTGACTTTTCCCTGCTCATAAAGTTCTTCCATTGCTGCCCATGAGCTGCGGACTTTTTCAAACCATTTCTCATCATTACCAGACCGAAGGTAGCGCCGAGAGTTTCAGTATTATGTATATGGCAGAGAGAGAAATGACCCTCAAGGGAATTTTCGTTATCGATAACATTTCCCATGCCGCCTGCTGCATTTATACCGAATATTACTATACTTATAAGAGCGACTGTCATGATGATGCTCTGGATAAGGTCCGTGGTGCTTGCAGCAAGCGAATCTCTGATTTGCATATCTGCATTGGTATTCAGATAGGTCATAATGAATGCTTTTCATTCATTATAGCATATAAACCCACAAATAGCAACAATCGCAGCAAAAGAATAGGGAGAATATTTATTTCAGCGCGGCAAAGTGGGCGGCTTCCATTTTTTAATCCTTCCCTACTTCTAATATAAGGTTTCTTCTTAGTAGTAACTAAGCAGAAAAGAATCAATAAATTTAAAAAAAAGAGGGCATACATTGATAATTTAATGCAGCAATGGGAATATCATCCTCTCTTACATTTTTCCCCTTTTTCATTTGAACCCCTCCGTCAATTCCTGATGTCAGATACATTATGCAAAACTTTTGTTCTCTTGTCAATGGATAAAATAAGAGGTGCTCAATTCTCTGTGCACCTCAATATCATTTTCTGCGTTTTTACAAATCAGTTTTCATAATTATGTAAGATCTACACAACTGCTCATTTATGCGTTTCTATTCTTGATCTCATAGCAACACAGCTGATCTATATTTCAACTCATCTCAGCGATTGTCTGTTTATCGAAGTATCTGATCGTTCGCAATCTAATTTTTCCAGCCAGTGCTGACTGCACGTTTAGTCACCATTGAGCGGTATATGCCGTTCTTAGCCATAAGGCTGCCGTGGTCACCCGACTCCGCTATCTGACCGTCCTTTACTACCATTATCCTGTCAGCATGAGCGATGGTATTCAGCCTATGTGCGATAACAAGGAGCGTTTTTCCCCTGCACAGTTCAGAGATAGCCTGCTGGATATAGCTTTCATTGTCAGCGTCCACACTTGCAGTGGCTTCGTCCAGAATGACGATAGGAGAATCCTTCAGTATGCACCTTGCGATTGAAAGTCTCTGCGCCTGACCGCCTGAAAGTGACGCTCCGCCTTCACCGATAACAGTGTCAAAACCTTCCGGCAATTCCATGATAAAGTCGTAACAACGAGCCTTTTTCGCAGCTTCAATTACCTCCTCACGGCTTGCATCAGGCCGACCAAGTGCAATATTGTTGTACACCGTATCCTGAAACAGATACACCCTCTGGAACACCATGCTGATGTTGTCCATAAGAACAGAAAGCGGTATCTTTCGTATATCCGTGCCGCGCAGAAGTATCTCCCCCGACTGTATATCCCAGAAACGTGTAAAAAGGCTTGCAATTGTGGATTTACCGCCGCCTGACGGTCCCACAAGGGCAGTCATTGTCCCCTTCTCAGCACTGAACGAAACGTCCTTCAGAACGTCTTTTTTGTCGTAGGCAAAGGTGACGTTTCTGTATTCTATCTCAGGAGAATTATTCTCCGCAAGAGTCTGAGTACCGCTGTCGTCAAGCTCCTTTTCTGCAAAAAGCGCATCTATCCTGTCCATGCAGGCATTCATGACCGTCAGTCTTGTTCCCTGATCGTAGAATGTACGGATAGGAACGAACATATCAAACAGGAACAGCAGCATACCGATAAAGTAATTCAGCGGCAGAGTACCGTTTCTGTACATCACCGCCGACACAGCCAGCACCGCCGCAGTTGCCAGTCCGTAGACTATGTACACAGAGGTTTTCCACGGCATATGTGCTTCCTCAAATCCGAGGTTCACACGGCAGTTTGTGTCAAAGCTGTCGGTAAGTTCCTTGGAGCGCTCGCCAAGGAGGTTGTAAGTCTTGATTATGCCGATCCCCTCGGTGAAGTCAAGCACAGCTTTTGTCTGGACCTCCGAGGCTTCCTGACGGGCATCGGAGTGCTTCAGATCGCTTTTCTGCATTGGTATACCGATAGCGATGATGATACCCGTGAACAGCAGTGAGACCAGTCCCAGACGCCAGTCAAATGCGAACATAAAAATTATCATTATTGCCTGCGAGAACAGATAACTCATCATATCAGCAATTACCATCATGCAGTTTTCCTCAATGAAAACCATGTCTGTTGAAAGCACGGAGCTTATCCTGCCGATGTTGCCCTCAGTAAAAAATCCCATAGGCAGGCGGCGGAGGTGTTCACCCAGCTTCATTCGCATATCTGCAAATATCATATATCCTGCCGCACTTTGCAGACGGTCGGCAAGGTACTGGAAAAGTGCCTGCACACCAACGCTTGCCACCAGTGCGACCGCCGCATAAATGCAGGCTTTTTTTGATATAGTTCCGTCGATGAATGCCGCCGCAATGAAGTACATAACGATTATCGGCACTTTCATCAGCATTCCTTTCAGAAATGAAAGTACGAATGCACCGTAAATTCTTCCCTTGTATTTTCCCGAAATGCCGAGGATACGCCTTATCATCCCTATCATGCTCTCACCTCATTTCCGATAGTCCAGCTTGCTCTCGCTTCGCTGCTGTTCCATAGCTTTTTGTACTCATCGCAGCTTTCCAGCAGTTTTTCATGTGTATCCGCAGCGATTATGTTTCCGTCCTTCATCACGCAGATTTTGTCCGCATTCACGACAGTCTGCAAACGATGAGCAATGACGAGAACTGTTTTTCCCTTGATTATCTCAGCAATTGCCGCATTCATTTTCTCCTCGTTTTCGGGATCTATGAAGGCAGTTGCTTCATCAAGTACAATTACGGGAGCATTTTTAAGTATTGCTCTTGCAATTGAAATTCGCTGACGCTCGCCACCGGAAAGCTGCTTTCCTCCGTCACCTGCCATAGTGTCTATGCCGTCAGGCAGACGCTCAAGGAATTCCCTGCACTGAGCCTTTTCCGCCGCTTCAAGCACCTGTTCACGGGTAGCCTTCGGGTCGCCCATAAGGATATTCTCATACAGCGTGGTGTTGAACAGGAACTGCTCCTGCGAAACGTAGGAAATGCGGTCATTCAGAGCCTCAATGCTCATGTCGGTGATGTCCTGTCCGCCGAGAGTTATCTTTCCGCTGTTTATGTCATAGTAATGCACCAACAGCTTTGCCAGCGTGGATTTTCCGCTTCCCGACTCACCCACAAGCGCAGTAAGGGAGCCCTCCTGCAATTCCAGTGAAACTCCGTGAAGGACTTCCTGTTCCTTGTAAGCAAAGTGAACATCTTCAAACTTAACGATATTTGAATTACCGATAAATGAATTATCCTTAGTTTTTAAAGGCTCACTGTCCATAGCCTTTTCTATCTCGTCTATCTTGTAGTTGAGCTGCGGGAATTTGCCTGCGAAGTTCAGTGCTTTCAGTATGGGAACTCCTACAGAAAGTGAAAGGCAGAACACCAGCACAAGGTCTGCTAAGGTTGAACTTCCGTTGATGACCAAAAGCGTTCCCACAGGCAGCATCACAAGTGCCACACAAGGGAGAATAGCGCTGTACAGAGCCATCCACGGCCAGCATATCTTGTACCATTCAAGGGTGAAGTCACGGTAGCTCTTTATGTCCTTTTCGTACCGCTGATAGGACTCACCGTCACGTCCGAAGACCTTGACCACCTCCATGCCGTTGATGTACTCGATAATGGTTGCGTTCATTTTTGCAGATGCTGCATAATAGTCGTTCATACGCTCCATGCCAACCTTGAACATCATGCCCATTGCAAACATTCCGATAGGCAGTGAGCAAAGTGACAGAAGCGCCAGTTTCCAGTCCGCAAAGAACATACAGATAATAGCTATGGCTGCCATTGCAAGGTTCGAGATACCCTCGGGAATTGCGTGTGCAAGGAGCATTTCCACCTGTTCGATATCATCGGTGAACAGCTTTTTTATTCTGCCGTTTCCCATATCCTGTATCGTTCCGAGAGGCTGACGCTCCAGCTTTTTCTGTAATGATATGCGTATATTTTTCAGCGTATTGTATGCGGATATGTGGGAGAATTTCAGACCCAGAACATATAAGATAGCATATGCTAACAAGCATATAAAAATAAAAGCGATATGCCCTGTATAATAGCCTGCGGAGAGCTTTTCGCCCTCCAGAAGCGGCTTTATAATGCGGTATACCAGAAAGAACGGGACCGCTGACGCTATCAGTGCAACAAACATGACCGCCAGCGCTCCGTATGTGTATTTTATGTATTTGCCCATGTAGGGCTTGACTTTCTTAAACATCATCTTCTCCTTTCAGCAGAATGACATCTCTCCAGTTGAAAAATCTGCACATGACACGGCAATGCTCCTCAATTTTTTTCCATGACATCTTATGGATAAAAGGCTCGCACACACAGGTCCAGTATGATGAGATAAGGACATGGAACTCTTTTCTTTTTACAACAGCTTTGGCAAGCCCACGTTTTTTGGCCTCTTCGTAGAATTTTTCATAGGCATAACTCAGCTTCGTTACAAAATCGTGATTGAAGTTCTCATACCTCGTTCCGGCGGCTTTATCAATAAGCAGGACAAATGTGATCCTGTTGTCGTAAAGCAGCCTGAACATAGGGATAAACGACTCATAGGTCATAGTCCATGATGCTATGATCTCAGCATTGCTAAGTGCAGAAAAGTCGATATCCGATCTGCTTTCTACAAAGTCATTCAGTTCAGATACTATGCCTTCCACAACAGCACAGAACAGCTCCTCCTTGCCCTTATATCGCTTATACAGCGCACCTGTGGTAATGCCTGCGTTCTCGCAGATAATTTTAAGTTCAGCCTTTATGAAGCCGTTTTTATTGAACTCAGCTTCCGCACTCGCAAGCAGTCTCGGATCAATGCTTTTATCAGGTGTAGACATCAGTTCACTCCTTTGATTATTAAATTATCGATAATTTGATTATCATTCTACCACATCTTCTGCTGTTTGTCAAGAGGGATATTCCTTTTTTACAAGCAACTCTTATTTATGAATAATTCTCTGTATATTCCTGATATATTCCTCGTTTTCCTTCATCATGTACTCGCAGTGCTCATAGCCCTCACGCACAATGATATGGGCATATGGATACAGCTTTTCCACAAGAGGCTTGCTGGTCTTTGTGTAAAGCTCCTTCTCGCCCCAGTCAAACCAGATACGCTTCTGCAGATCCTCGGTAAGGAGAGGGGTATTTCCCACAACGCAGGCATTTCCGATGTTTCTGATACTGGTCTTGTTGAATCGCAGAAAGGTGTCCGCCATGTGCTCGGCAATGTCTCTGCCGTAGCGCTTTACAAAGTCGGATATGCCCTTTTCTCTGTTTTTTACGATCATATTCTTCTGCCAGACCAGAACAGGAGCAAAGATGCTACGCATAACAAGTCCGAGCCTTGCAACAGGAGCACCGTCAAGGTAGACGTTCTCTATCTCAAGGTCAGTATAGTCCAGCATTTTCAGAGCAACTGCCGCTCCAAGCGACGCACCGTAAAGCAGCTTGATCTTCATTCTTCCTGACTTGACCAAGTAATCGTAGAGAGCCGCCGCCTCTGCACGGGCTGAGCGGAAGTCTCTTTTTTCGCTGCCATGATCTCCCATATCAGGTGCAATAACGCAATAGTCCCCCAGTTTTTGTCCTACTGTTTCATACATTTTTGTTCCCGTTATCCCCATAGGATGAAGGATAATGACTGTTTGAGCTGTCTCATTTCCGTGTTTGTGAATGTACATATTTTCCTCCTCATTCTGGCTTTCTTACAACACAATGCAAGAGGCAGAAGCTGCGTATCTCAAAGGCCTCCATGTGAAGTCCGGCATTTTCGCACAGCTTACTGATTTCCTCTCTGCCATATATTTTTACATCACCCTTGCCTGCAAGATGTATCAGCGGCATTTCAATGGTGTTGCAGAACCAGCGCACTGCTGCGGATCTCATGGTCATATCACGAAGCACAAGTCTTCCGCCTGGACGAAGCACACGGCTCACACTGTTAAAAAAGTCCTGTGGATTCGGGTATCCACGCCGCAGTAAGTCCGTGTGCGACTGCGTTGTTACCTGCAAGCTTCAACAGCATGGTAGCTGCCATTCCTACGGGCAGGCAGAATATCCAGCACCATTTCGGATAAGGCGTCAGCCCTTTGGCAAAGGCGGCGATCTGCATTCCGGTAGAATACATGAAACCTCTAATTGTTCCTGAAGTACATCAGGTCGTAAATCTTGCAGCCTGCCGCTTCACGAGTCTGTACCAGCTTCATTCCCAGGTGAACATAGCGGTCGCACTTGCCCTTTGCATCGGTGTCCAGAATACAGGGACAGCCGTTTTTGTCAGCCATTCTGTAGGCGAATTCCATGAGCTTTCTCATGTAGCCCTGACCCTGATATTTCTCGGTGACGATGAGCATTTCCACCTTCACATATGGCTTTTTCTGCTTCTTCATCTGTATCTCAAGTGGCTTGCCTGTACTTCCGCTGTTAGCCTGTTTCAAAAACGAAAACAGCTTTCCCCAGCCGCCCAGAGCATTCTTCATTCGCTTCGCCATGCGGACAATGCTCCCAAAATCCGGGTGATTCCCGTTGGTATCGGTTATGAGGATATATCCCTCGCCGTTATCAGTGCTGTAAAAAGTTCCGCTTTCGATGCCTGCGATAACAAAGGACTTCATGTACTCCGTCATTGCCTCTTTTGATTGGAAGAATGGCTTCAGGCCACCTTCACCTTCCTCATAGGGCCAGTCCCAGAAGGACGCACCGATAAGTGCGGATATTTCGTCAATTTTTGCCTTTGATAATGAACGTATCTTTTTCATAGTTTTTCCTTTCATTAACCTCCTGCAACTACCGGAACGATTCCATAAAATGCGAAGCCTATACCCATTGCTCTGCCAACTTTGATGTTAAGCTTTCTTGCTATGAGCAGTATGGGCAGAGCACCGACGGGATTCATCAATACAAACCATTTCGTCACTTCGAGAGCTCCGGTCAGTATTGCTATTATGATAATGTATATATCCACCTCTGTTCACCTACAATTTATTTCTGATGCTTTGATGCCAACGAATCTAAAGTATATATTAGTTAGAAGCTACTAACATATTATAGCACAGTTTATTTCGTTTTGCAAGATATTTCGTTATATTGTGCTCTGTCATTTATGTACCTCAATAATTATTTCCGCTGTCTTTATAATGGGTCAGTAGAACTTCAGCTCTATGAGCTTCTCAGCCTCAACGTAGATATCCGACTGAAATTCTACGCCGATATCATTATTCTTAGCCATTTTGATATCATCCATCTGAGCGAGCTGCTGTACGGAAGTGATAGGAATGATCGGCGCTTACGTTTTACCATCTATGTGAGGGCATGAAAAAAGCACTCACAGTAGCAAGTGCTTCATGTATATTCAGTTGATCGATTATTATAGTATTATTCCATAGCTTTCGTTATCTTCAACATATTGGCTGATGATATATTCCGCTGCTTTTTGTCCGCTTTCAAAATCCCACCGAATAGGAAATCCCTCTCGTTCACGCCTATGTGAGTAGGTCAGACGATATTTTAGCATACAGAGCGAAGGTAAGTCTAATTAAAATATTAAATATCTGATAGAAAAATTAAATCGTCACACAGCAAGCGGATCGTCTTTATATTTATCCTGTATCATTTTCACGAAATCCAGCACAAACTTTCGGCTTTCGGATTTATGGGTATAGAGAGCACAGGGCATTTTCTCCTGACAGTCAAAGGGTATCCACACAAACTCTCCCGTATGGTCATTTAGGAATCCGGGTGACAGGCAGATGCCACGCTCGGACGCCACATTTGTCAGCGTAGTGTTGTGGTCGGGACTGTTGAAATAGCTGATATTGCCCCCTGCGATGAGCCTTTGCTGCACGGCTTTCAGCTCTGGCGGTGAGGTATTGCCCACCATAAGTGTCCGCCCCGAGAGGTCGCTTTCACGAATAAGCCGCTTGCGTGAGAGCATATCGTTTTTCTTGCAGATGAGGTAAATGCCGCTGTCGAAAAGGTGATGTTTTTTCACATCATGGATTCGCTTCATCTGATGTTCGAGGGAGAAAGTCACGTCCATTTCGCCTGCAAAAAAGCGCTCTAAGTAGCCCGAATAAATAAAATACGGCGTGACGGAAATATCGGGATAGACCTTTGCAAACTCCATGATGATCTGCGGCAGATAATAAAGTGCAGACCGCACGGGCATACAGATATTGATGTTGCCCTTGTACTTTGAGCTGAAATTCTGTCCGTTTTCTATCGCCTTGTTCAGCTCGGTCAGCACATTTCTGATCGTCACGATAAACTGCTCGCCTGCGGGTGTGAGGGTAGCGCCCTTGCCTGAACGTGCGAATATTTCAAAGCCGATCTCGTCCTCTAAAAGGCGTATCTGATAGGTCAGTGTGGGCTGGGAGATAAATAAATTTTCGGCTGCTCGGTTGAAATTCTGTGTCCGTGCAAGCTCGGCGGCATAGGTAAGCTGTTTTGTGGTCATGGTATCACCTCAATCAAAATTTTCTATCGGTAATCTAAAAATCCTATTGGACATTTTCATTATAGCATAGTACAATAAAAATGTAAAGGCTGCGGCTGATTTTTTCAGAAGGTATCAATTATGGAATTTGTAACGCTTAACACAGGTGCCAAAATGCCGCTGGAGGGCTTCGGCGTATTTCAGGTGCCCGACCCGAAGGAGTGCGAGGACTCGGTCTACAGTGCGATCAAGGTCGGTTATCGTCTGATCGACACAGCCCGTATTTACGGCAATGAGGAGGCAGTTGGACGTGATATTCAGCGAGTCATAGACGAGGGAATCGTCACCCGTGATGAGATATTCGTCACCACCAAAATGTGGACTTCCGACTATGATGACCGTGAAGCTGCAGTGCAGGCTTCCATCGACAGGCTGGGGCTTGATTACATTGACCTGATGATACTTCATCACTCTCAGCCAGAGAACGATGTGCAGGCTTATCAGGCTATGGAAAAGGCAGTCGGTGAGGGCAAACTGCGTAGCATCGGGCTTTCCAATTACTACGAACCGAAGGATTTCGACCGACTTGTAAATGCGACAAGCATCAAGCCTGCACTGCTGCAAAATGAAACTCATCCCTATCATCAGAGCAAGGAAATGCAGTCGCATATCGCACAGTACGGAACGGTGCTTGAATCGTGGTTCCCGCTGGGCGGTCGTGGCAACACGCAGACACTATTTAATGCCCCGACGATCTCGGCTATTGCAGCGGCTCACGGAAAGACCTCTGCACAGGTGATACTGCGGTGGCACTTACAGGCTGGGAATATTGCAATTCCCGGTTCGAGCAATCCTGACCACATTCAGGAAAACTGCGAAATATTTGACTTTGAGCTAAGTGCTGACGAAATGGCACAGCTCACTGCAATTGACAAAAACGAATGCTTTGCAGACTATTAAGGAGGTATTTTTATGGCTATGGTATTTGACAGGAACGAGAACAGAAAGGTTGCTGTATTGCTTGGTGCAGGCAGCATGGGAACGGCTATCCTGCGCCGTGTTTGTGCAGGAATGACGCTGCTTTTCGGTGATATCAGCGAGAAGCGGCTTGATGAGGTAAAGCGTGAGTATCAGGGTTACGGCTATGCGGTGGAAACTATGGTGGTCGATGCCAACAGCAAAGAGAGCATCGAAGCCTTTGCCGCAAAAGCTCATGATCTTGGCGAGGTGAAATACTACATTCACACCGCAGGACATTCGCCCAATCAGGCAAGCCCTGAGAAGATCATCGACCTTGATCTCATCGGCTCAAAGTACGCACTTGATGCCTTCGGAAAGGTCATTGCAAAGGGAGGTGTAGGGCTGCTTATCTCCAGTCAGACAGGATATATGTTCCCGCCCCTTTCCGCCGAGGAGGAGTATCAGATCATGACCACTCCTGCGGATAAGCTGAAAGACCTGCCTTGCCTGTCGCCTGAGCGTATCACAAATTCAGGAACGGCATACATCGTTTCCAAAAAGGCAAACCACTTGCAGGTGCAGTATGCCGCCGCTCATGAATGGGGAGAGCGTGGTGCGAGAATAAACACCATCAGCCCGGGAGTTATTGTCACGCCCCTTGCCTATGACGAGTTCAATGCAAACGGTGCAGGCTATCAGAGAATGATCGACGCAACACCTATGCGCCGTGTGGGTTCGCCCGACGAGATCGGTGCGGCAGGTGCGTTCCTGCTCAGCGATGCTGCAAGCTATGTGACAGGCACAGACTTGCTTGTGGACGGCGGAACGATAGCGGCACTGAAAAACAAAAAATTCAGTCTTGGCAGATGAGAAGTTCACTATGAAGTCAGCTATTCCATTAGTCGCAGCAATGTTTTGCCTGCCTCTTGCGAAAAAAATGACGAGCGATCAGATATAAGTATGACCTCTGAAACTGCCACGATCAAAAGCGGTGATGATATGACAAATTACGACTTTTCTACACTCACGAACGTTGAACTGATAAATGCAGACATCGGCTCAATGACCGATGAGCAGGTTTCCGTTCTGTATGCTCAGGCAAGATACTGTCAGGCTATGACCGATGCCGACATTGACACTATGCGTGAGCTGGTTTCCGAGGATATGACCTACACCCACATGAGCGGCATGACGCAGACCCGTGAGGAATACTTTGCAGACATCGCCGACGGCAGCCTGCGGTACTTCACGATCGGTATGGACAGCCCGAAAATCGAGGTCAGCGGCGATACCGCAAGTGTGACTTATACCTCGGTGCTGAATGCCAATGCCTACGGTGCAAGAGGAACATACCGCATGAAAGGCACGCATTACTACGAAAAGCGTAACGGTGAATGGATAGCCGTGAATTCGCCTGACCGATAAGGAGGGATCATAATGAAAACAAGAAAACTAAAAGATATAGAAGTATCCGAAGTCGGTATGGGCTGCATGGCATTTTCTCACGGCTACGGGAAGATACCGTCCGAGCAATACAGCATTGAGGCAATACGGAACGCTTACCAGCACGGCTGCAATTTCTTTGATACAGCGGAGGTCTACAGCCCGAATCTGTCAGGGATAGGTCACAACGAACTGATCGTCGGCAAGGCACTGGAAGATATGCGTGAGAATGTGGTCATCGCCACAAAGCTGATGCTCCATTCCGTGGGTTTCCGCAAAAGCGTTTATGACGAAGTGCGCCGCCACCTTGAAGGCTCACTTAACCGCCTGCGGACAGACTATGTGGATATTTATTATCTGCACCGAATGGGCAGTGTGCCCGTGGAAAAGGTCGCAGAAGCTATGGGCAGACTGATCGACGACGGGCTTATCCGTGGCTGGGGACTGTCTCAGGTAGATGTTGATGTGATAGACTCAGCACAGAGCGTTACTCCGCTGACGGCAATACAGAACATCTACTCAATGGTAGAGCGTGACTGCGAGCGCCGAATTATCCCATACTGCATGGAGCATAACATCGGCTTTGTGCCGTTTTCGCCTATTGCAAGCGGTCTCCTTTCGGGCAAGATAACGACTGAAACGCAGTTTGAAAGAAACGATGATGTTCGCAACTGGGTGCCGCAGCTATCCCGTCGGAATATCGAGGGCAATATGCCGATCGTAGAGATGCTTAAAAGCTTTGCAGACAGAAAGAATGCCACCCCTGCACAGATCTCCCTTGCGTGGATGCTGCACAAATATCCGAATGTAGTGCCGATACCCGGCTCGAAAAACAAGGAGCGTATCATTGAAAATCTGAACGCTGCCGATGTGGAGCTGACGGACGAGGAATTCAAAGCGCTGGACAGCGAGCTTGATAAACACAAGGTTTACGGACACCGTGGATTGGGCGGATTCTGATTCTATACATAACATACAAGAAAACGGCGATTCATCATTGAACCGCCGATATTTACACACGATTTTCAAAATTGATTTTTCAGAATTCCGATGAATTCATTTGTATGTTTCTTTGGATTATCTGCTTTCATAAACGCACAGTACCGCCTGATGATAGGCTTGCCGTTTCGCAGAAGACGCACAGCCTTTGTAGTGGTCTGCACAGCATCACCGCTGCCCTCAATGGACATAAAGCCCTTGCCCTGAATGACCTGCATCAGCGCATCGTCAATATATTCCGTGAAATATATCTCGCTCTGAAAGCCTAAGTCATTCGCATAAAAGCTGCGCTCCGTTTCCTGCTGGTCGGGTGAAGAAAGCAGTATCAGCGGCGTGTTTTTGAGGTCTGTTATTTCAGCCTCGTCAAGCTGTGCAAGAGGAGAATTTGCCGATATTTCCACATAGTATTCACGAATGTCAAGCACGATGTTCACATACTCGTCCGAGAAAGCTCTGCGCTGGTCGTTCAGCACAATATCAAGCTCCCCGTTCCGCAGGAGTGCGTAAAGTGCATCGTGATTGCCGTGTGTGACCTCAACAGTTACATCTGGGTACTGCACCGTAAACGCCGATACAGCACTGTTGAACTCCTTGCCGCTGTAACCTTTAAGCAGTCCGACTTTTAATAGTTCTCCGCTATTGCCCGAAATCTTTTGCAGTTCACGAATAATGTTATCATAATCCGCAACAAGCACAAGGCTTTTCTTATAGAAAAACCCCCCTGCCTGCGTCAGCGTGAAGCTGCGCTTTTTTCGTTCTAAAAGCGTCACACCAAGCTCATCTTCAAGTGCCTTGATCTGCTGCGAAATTGCCGACTGTGAGATAAAATGCTCCTCTGCTGCAGCGGTGAAGCTGCCGAGCCGAACCACCGACTGAAAATAGCGTATCTGTTTCAGCATCACATCACCTCAGTATGTAGAGGCGCTCGCCAATGCAAAGCGCCATTTGCCATTTTTCTTCACAAGCTGAAACCGAAGCTGTAACCGCCATGTATGCCTGCCGCTGCCAAACACCGCAGCATTCACACGGCTTTTGCCGATGAGTACAGCGGTGTCACCATTGACTTCCACCTGCATATCCTCATGTTCGGCAGAATAATAATTCAGCGTACCGTCCATGATCGAGCTGATGTAAACCTCTTTAGGCTGCCGCATACCGGTCATGTGAACAAGCACAAAACTGTCGTCGTGGGCACGTTCAAGCTCTGCCTTGTTCTTGTTCACCATAGCGGTGTACATCTCCTTGTAGAGATGAATGATCTGTTCCTTGTCGTTCATACGCTTTTTTTCGCCCACGCAGCTACCTTGCTCTCCGACTCAGCGGCCTCAGCACCGTGAACAGAAAGCCCAGCCTTGACAGTTGCACCCTTACAGAGAGCTTTCAGGTCACGCTCACTTGAACCCATACCGCTGCCCTCATTGGTGCAGAACGGGATTATCGTCTTCCCCGAGAGATCATACTTTTCAAGCAGTGTGAACATACACATGGGCATCGTTCCCCACCAGTTGGGATAGCCCACAAAGATCGTGTCGTAGTCCTCAAAGTTTTCGGGATAAGCCTTGATCTCAGGACGAGCCTTAGCACGCAGTTCCTGCTTTGCCTCCTCAATACAGGTCATATAGCTCTCGGAATAGGGCTTGACGGTGTCCACTTCAAAGAGATCACCGCCCACAGCGTTTTGGATAAATTCTGCAACTCTCTCTGTATTGCCCTTTATGATCGTTTTCAGACCGCCGTTCCAGTAGTTTTCGCCCTTCCGGGAATAGTAAACGATAAGAATGTTAGCCATAAGTGTTACCTCCGTGATTTATTTGGTAATTATAGTCTAACATACTTTTCCAGATAAATCAATCTGGATTTCAGCGATTGATAATAAGTTTTGCTTATGTGCAACCTGAGAACAACCTGAGAGTAAAGCGATTCTATATGAAGTAACACTTTTTGATCTTTCCCTATCAAGAACAGGACAATTACGATATAGTCGAAATGAGGGCAGAATCGTCCGAAGCTCACCCAAAGTCTGCTATCCAAGTCCGCAATCGGAGCATGATAGACAGATCAGACCTCTGATTGAGAAGTTCCAGTCATCAGCCATAGATACCATTGTAACATAAGCATCTCTCAGTACAGCCCATTCTCTTGTCCCTCAGAACAATGTTGTTGATGATAGTAAAATTTCCGGTCAGTTTTTTTCATCTTAGGCATAATAATTCCTCCTGATAATAAAAACGCTCCTCATTCCTGAGAAGCAAGGTACACATTCGGTTATAAAAACAGCGGACGTTGCTTCACTTTCAATGAAACATCGTCCGCTTTTTCTTTGCCTGTCAACAGCTTTAATGGTTGTCTGCCAAATTACTGTTCCTATGCCCGTCTGCCAAAACGAGCATTTTTGATGTTTTTCTTTTCCCCGCAGTTTCGTGGAATTTCCATTTTCAGAGCTTAAAAGTGCCGATTTTACAGGCTTAGAATGACTTTGTATTACTTGTAATTCCGCAGAATGATTTACGCTCTATAAAATTCAAAGTTCTGATGCTCAAAAGTATATCTCTTTCATGTTATCCGGCATAGACTAAAACATCATCTGAACAACAGTCTCCGCAGAGGTGGTGTTGTCATTCAGCAGCCATTCCTTTGTCATGCCAACGCAGCCGTAGCAATATAACCGAATAGAGTATTTAAGCTGAGTATCGAGGACATCGGTATTCAGCTTTTCTTTTGCGATAAGCTCATAGCGCTTGACGAAATATTCCAGCATATACTGCCACAAAGCGTTCTGCGAAACATCATCGTAAGCCCGCTTGTAGAAGATGAATTCCTGCCGCATTTTCGCCATTCCCTGTGCTGCGGACTCTGCTGAAATAACGTCTGTATCGTATGCATCGCTCAGGAATATCCACGCCACAAGGTCATACTTATCCTTGAAATGATAGTAGAATGTGGGACGTTCTATCTCGGCAGCTCTGCAAATTTCGGTCACTCTGATCTTGTCAAGAGGCTTGGTCTTCATCAGTTCTTTCATCTTGTCGGCTATCCATATTTTCGTGCGTTCTGCCAAATTCATCACTCTTTTCTTACATAATTTAAAAAGTGTAAGACTTTCTTTCATTATTATAATTCTGTATATTGAAAAAGTCAAGGGTTTCGGGTAGAATAAGAGTAACAAAGGCGACAGCCTGCAAGAAAGGAAATGATCTCATGAACAGAGTATGTGAAATTTTAGGAATAACAAAACCCGTCATTCAGGCACCTATGGCTTGGATCACCTCGCCGGAGCTTGCGGCGGCAGTATCGAATGCCGGAGGACTTGGCGTTCTCGGCACAAGCGCAGGTTCGGAGGAGATCAAGCGTGGACTGGAGGAAACTGTGGAGGATATGCGCCATGCAGTCCGTAAGACCAGAGAGCTGACCGACAAGCCTTTCGGTGTGAATGTTTTTCCGTCCGTCATTGATCCCTACGGTTTCAGCAAGGCTATTATAGAAATGCTGAAAGAGGAAAATGTGAAAATTCTTGTTGTTGCAGGTGCTATCGCTCCCGAAGAGTTCAGAGCGTGGAAGGCTGACGGCTTCACGCTCATCGTTCGTGAAATGAACCCCACCGTCCGTGGTGCTATCGAAGCTGAAAAAGCAGGGGCAGACATCATCGTTGCAACAGGATGTGACGAGGGAGGCTGTATGCCGTCGCTCACTTCGGGAACAACTGCGGTTACGGCTCTTCTGTCGGAGTATGTGAATATCCCCGTGCTTGCGGCTGGCGGTATCGTCAATGAGAAAATGGCACTCGCCGCAAAGGTCGTTGGTGCTGAGGGCGTATTCGTCGGCACGCGCTTCATTCTCTCAAAGGAGTGCAGAGCCGCCGATGCTACAAAAGCTGATATTATGGCAACCCACCCCGATGATTATATCGTATTCACACAGATGGACGGCAATGCCCGTTGGAGAACAACTCCACATAAGCACGGCATCGAAGGACTTGAAGCAAACAAGCACGGCGACCTGAATCCGCCGTCCGGCAGCTTCTTCTACGGAATGCTCAAAGGTGATCCCGATGCGGGTGTGAACACCGTAGCAAACGTCACAAGCCTTATCAAAAGTATTGACAGCTGTGAGGATATTGTGAACGAGCTTGCAAGACCGTTCGCAGAGCAGAATGAGTAACACTGTAAGATTGGGAGGTTGATCCAATGAAAAAAGACCGTGTGGCGGCATTTACAGATGCCGTTCTTGCCATCATCATGACGATACTCGTCCTGGAACTTGAAAAGCCGCCTGCACCTACATTAGCGGCTTTGTGGGAGCTTCGTTATAGTTTCTTTTCATATACGCTGTCGTTTTTCTGGCTCGGCTCAATGTGGGTGAATATCCACAACGAATGGGAAACAATAGAGAAGATAAACGCAAAAACGCTGTGGGTAACGCTTTTGCTGCTGTTCTTCTGCTCGGTGATACCCTATGCCACGGACTTTGTGAGCCGTGATTTCAACAGCAAGGTCGCACAGGGCTTCTACGGTGTATTCGTTATGCTTGTGACATTTTCTAATATATGGCTCAGTAAGGTTCTTGAACATGGAAAAGATTGCAGTCAGATGTCTGCGGATATGCTCAAAAAGCGACGTACTTTGCTTTGGATAGATATTGCTATCAAGGCAGTCGGAGCTGTTATCGCAATGACGGTGTATCCGCCTGCGATGATGTACAGCGTGATAATCGCTGCGGCATTTCTTATGCTGAGTATCCGCAAAATGAAGCTTGACTGGAGCGATGTATGATATTTATAGAAAGGACTTGACGTTATGGATTTTTTAGAACTTGCCAAAAACCGCTATTCAGAGCGTTTCTTCGACCAAAAACCGATCGAGCAGGAAAAGCTCGATAAGATACTTGAAGCAGGCAGAGTTGTCCCGACTGCCTGCAACTACCAGCCACAGCATTTTTATCTTATCAGGAGCGAGGACGGACTGCGGAAACTGAAAACCGTCACGCATTTTCACTACAATGTGCCGCTGATGATCTTGGTCTGCTACGATCTGCGTACCGTGTGGAGAAATCCTTCCGACAGATACTATCAGGACTACAATTCGGGTGAGCAGGACGCTTCTATCGCCGCCACAACGATGATGTATGAAGCCGAGGAGCTTGGAATCCACACTATTTGGATAAGGGGCTTTGACTCAAAGACAGTTGCCGATGTGTACGGTCTGCCCGAATACATGATCCCTGTGATGATGCTGGGACTTGGATACCCCAACAACAAGGCAAAAGCAAATCCGTGGCACTACAAGAGAAATCCCATAGAGGATTTTGTGACAGAGCTTTAAGGAGGGAAATATGCACTTTACAGGAACAGTATACCGCAACCCCTATTGGGAGACATTCCCACTGTTGCAAATAACACAGGGCTGCACCCATAACAAGTGCAAATTCTGCACTATGTACCGTGATGTGACCTTCAAAATGCAGCACATGGAGTTGATCGAACAGGACTTGCAGGAAATAGCAAATATCGCTCCCGATGCAAGGACGATACAGCTTTTGAGCGCAAATCCGCTTGCTATGACCTATGACAAACTTGCGCCCATACTTGAAATTATAAACCGTTATCTCCCGAAAATGGAGTACATCTATGCCGCCACAAGAGTTACCGACATTCGCAACAAGACCGTAGAACAACTTAAAAGCCTGAAAGAAATGGGCTTGCGTGAGATTTCTCTCGGTATCGAAAGTGGCGATGACTGGACTTTGGAGCGTATAAACAAGGGCTACACCTCCGCAGATATACTGGAGCAGTGCCACAAGCTGGAGAAAGCAGGCATCGACTACTGGATGACTTTTCTCAATGGTGTTGCAGGCAGAGAGCATAGCCATGACCACGCTGTCAACTCCGCAAAGATATTCAGTCAGTGCAAACCGATGGTAGTCGGTACTGGTGGTCTGACCTTGTTCCCCGGCACTCCGCTTCTGGAGGAAGCACAGCGGGGCGAGTTCACACCTCTTTCTGAGAAGGAAATGCTGTGTGAACTGAAAACCTTTGTGGAGAATCTGACCTGTGACTGTTCATTCATCACGCACCATACCATTTCAGGCAAGAACCTGACAGGTCCGGACTTTCTGAAACGCAAGGACAGTATTATCTCTGCGCTTGAACACGAGATAGAACATGGTGATCTGGACGCTATGGCGGCGATCAGAAACAGAAAAAGAACGCTGTGACCTTATTTCATTTTCACATATTGACAATTTCCGAAATGTGTGATAGATATACTCAACACATCAAGGAGGGTGATAGAAATGGACATAGATATTATCGAGATAAGCAAGGCGCTTTCCAACGAAACACGGCTGAATATTCTCAAATGGCTCAAAGACCCTGAAGGCAATTTTCCTCCCCAGGGCGGCTGTCTGAGCGAGCCTGTTGACCTCAAGGGTGGTGTTTGCGTAAGCAGTATCCAGGCAAAAGCCAACCTCTCCCCTTCCACAGTATCGAACTACCTCGATACCTTGCAGAGGGCAGGACTTCTTCCCTCCGAGCGCCACGGCAAGTAGACATATTACCGCAGGAATGAGGATACTATAAAGCACTTGCGAAGTTTGTGAAAAAGTAATTGTGATCGTGCGACAAATGGAGATTTAGGGTGATACTATGAATTATCTGAAAGCTCTTTATGAAGTTAAGGAGTGATGAGTGAGATTCAGGAATATATGTAAAAATAGATCAACAACATTGGGTATGTCCTCCACAAATGGAAGGCATCCCCTTCTGTTTATTATGTCCTATACCAACTATTCTTCTTTGTAGATAATGCCGAAAAACATAAACTTCCAGAATACATATTGACGTCGTGTCAGAATGGTGCTATAATATCTATAATCTGAAGGGCTACACCACCGTGTATCTCGGCTACCCGATATGGTGGGGCGATGCTCCGAGAATGATGAGTACCTTTGTTGAGGCTCATGATTTTAGCGGCAAAACAGTGATACCCTTCTGCACTTCTGGAGGCAGCGGTATTGGCAGAAGCGGAAGTAACCTCGCTTCACAGGCAGCGGAAACTGGCTTGAAGGCGGCAGGCTTGACGCAGGTATTTCAGAGAGCGAAATACAGGACTGGATAAATGATATGAATTAAACAGGGAGGGAATGTTATGCAGACAAAGACTACAAATATCATCAAAAGGATAGTTGATATGGTGCTGACAGTCCTTTTGCTGTTTCTTATGGCTTTTCAGGTCACAGGCGATGTGCTTCACGAATGGCTGGGTATCGGTATGACTGTAACTCTGGTACTTCACCATATCCTCAACCGCAAATGGTACAAGGCGGTTTTCAAGGGTAAGTATTCGCCCTATCGTATCGTGATGACAGCTGTCAATACGCTGATGCTTGCGGCTATCGCACTGACGGCACTCAGCGGAATGTCCATGAGCGGTCACGCTGTACCATTTATGTATGGGCTTATCAATGTAATGACCGCCCGCACTTTGCACCTTGCAATGTCCTATTGGTCATTCAGTCTTATGGGTCTGCATATAGGTCTGCACATAAAAGCCATGACCGCAAGAATGCCCGACAAGGGAAAGATAGTATTCAATGTGATACTTACATGTATTTCGGGCGTTGGGTTTTGGCTGTTGCTCAAAAGCGGGATCGTGAACTATATCACGTTCAGAACGCACTTTGCTTTTCTTGACTACACCACGGCAAAGTTGCTCGTCATACTGCAAAACCTCGCAATGCTTTTGTTCTTTGTACTTGTAGGGTATGTGCTGTCTGAGATCACCCAAAAGAATAAAGATAAAAAATATTCAGCAAAACCGCTTGTATGGATTGGTTGTGCAATTATCATTGGTGTTGTGATTAATTTTGCTCTTAAAGAGAAAAGTGCTGATAACAGCTTTGGTAGTTCAAACTGGCAGAACGCTAAAACCACAACTGCACAAACGACTTCAAAGCAGACAAGTACAGCTATATCTGAAACAAGCAAAGCAGAAATACCAGCGGTAATAAATGATGGATTTACCCTGATCGAAGGCGGCAGCTTCAATATGGGAAGTCCAGATTCGGAAAACTGGCGTATTGGTGATGAAACACTCCACGAAGTAACAGTTTCATCCTTTTATATCGATGCTTTCGAAACCAAACAGTCGGATTACGAAGCACTTATCAGCTTACCGTTCATGTAGAATTTGTTCATCTGATTTCCTCCTGTCATAATTATTCCATAGACAGCAGGCGTGATCTGCTTTCTATGTATCTGGCGGAGAGCTTCCGCTGGCTTTTTCGCGTCATAAATGTTCTGTAATCGTAACTTATATTCCGCGCAGGAGAATTATACTGTTCGACCGCTTCACACACCGCACAAATCGCTCACAGCGGCTTCAATCGCTCTCGGTGGTGCAGCTTCCCGACCTACCACCGATGTCGTCAAAAACGGCTCACAAATCGCTGATAGGTTTTCTATCACTTGGTTTTCGGTGAAACAAAAAAGGACTCGATTCCAGTGTTTTCACATTTCGTGAAAACCACTAAAACCGAGTCTGAAACTTTGTGTACTATTTTTCACCAACAAAATCGAGATTTGTCTGTATTTCGACCTTTTGAGGGAACTGGATTCGCACTTTTGAGAGTTCAAATCCAGCCAGAGGTCTAAAATACCCCAATGTCATCTATGAAAATCGAAGTAAATTTTTCGAGATTCGGGCTTTTTTTGGCATGTCATCAATTTTGTTATGCCATCATGCCAAAGAACGCCAATTTTGATACAACCATAAGGGCGTATTCTTTTGGTACCTCGCGTTTTCTTTTGCTATATCGCGAATTCTTTTGGTTGGTGCGTTTTCTTTTGGTCTATCAGGATTCACACTTATATTTCTGTGTATCGCAATGTATTAGTAATATGTTTTATTTTAAATGATTACAAAATTGCTCCCTGTGTTTATTACACAGGGATTTTTTTCGTTTCTATCCCGCTACTTACTATTTTTCTTATGTTTAACGATAATAAGTCTTATTTTTTCAATTTTCTCAGAAAGATCATTAGTTTGCAATTCATCATAATGAAGTTTTCCTGCAATAAGCTGAAACATTTTTTCACGTTGCTTATCATCACTTATATACACATAATCGATATAGCACTGATGGCACCAATAGTTACGTATAATTCTAATTTCATCAATTACTTTATAATCTTCCTCTGTTAATTCCGTATCGATACCTTCTAATTCAAGTTTTTTTAATTCTTTTATTATCATACCAAGATTAGTTTTACTCAGGCTTTCGAAGTTTTCAACAAAATCACCGGAATTAATCGTTGCGTAAATAACCTTAAGATTATGCTCAATACATTGAACTTGCTGAATAAGTTCGCTGTGTATCAATTTGAACATATCTCTATTCATTCTAACATAATTTCCACTATCATCAAGTTCTAACTGAAAATAATTATCTTTAATCTCTTTAAGCGCATCTTTTCTGTAGTTTTTAAGAAATGTCTCCATTTCTTCACGGTTCATTTTTTTTAGCGCTCTATAAGTGTCTCTATCCAAACCATTTTCAAATATATCACTCACATTATTCATATCCTTTCCACACATGCACGGCTGACCTGTGAGCCGTTTACCGAACAACATATTCAAGGCGTATTGAAAAATACTTATTTACAATATTTGCTCATTTTCTTATGCTCACACATTGTACTTATCAATGCCTTGTTATGCTTCTTATCCCAGCCAAAGTATGTTCTCGGCCTGTCACAGTTAGGTAAGCTCCTCATATACATATGGTGCGCCCGGAAAGGGCATAAAGAAAAGTAGAATAGAAAGGAACTACCCTGCAAAACAGCGCAGGACACAGCCGT
>SFMO01000053.1 GCA_004554385.1 Ruminococcus flavefaciens | reverse complement strand
CCTCAGCGTTCCATGTAAATGTGCCGTAAGCGATGTACTATTATCGGTATTGATGAGAGTTAGCGAGTTTACGAGCGGCAACGTGGACGGGGGCGCAGGCTCTGCGCTGTAGGGGACGCCGTTCTCGGCGTTCCATGTAAATGTGCCGTAAGCGATGTACTATTATCGGTATTGATGAGAGTTAGCGAGTTTACGAGCGGCAACGTGGACGGGGGCGCAGGCTCTGCGCTGTCAGACTCTGAAATAAAGAAAAAGGGGATACATTCCGTATGGAACATATCCCTTTTGCTTTGTGTGTTATGTTATATCTTACTTAACGATGAACTTGTCGATCTCTTTAAGGAACTTATCAGCATTATCTGTGTGTGCATTAAGCTGGATAGGCTTTGAGAGGTCGAGGCTGAAGATACCCATAATTGACTTTGCGTCAATTGCGTATCTGCCGGAAACAAGGTCAATATCGAAATCATATTTCATTACGATGTTGACGAATTCCTTTACGTCGTTGATTGCCTGAAGATTAACAGTTGTTTTGGTCATGCTTAATACCTCCTGTTTTCAGATGTCTGTGTTTGTTTTTTCTGGTTTATTTCTTTTTCAGCGGCTTTTCCATTTCCGCAAATATATAATAACACTAAAAATCCGCAGTGTCAAGCCGTCTGATAAATTTTCGGCGATTTTGCAGAATTGAATGAGCAGAAGCCGTGTTTTTTTATGGATAGAGATATACTATTAACAGTGCATAAAATATTTTATTCAAATTTGTGCACAATCACATAACATAAAATGCAAAAATAATGAAGTTCAAGGTGTAATATGCGTAAGATATTTTTCATTACCTTCGGCTGTAAGGTCAATCACTATGAGACAGAATGTATGAAGTCACTGTTCCGTGAGGCGGACTATGACATTACCGAGGATATGACAGAGGCGGACGCAGTCGTTATCAACTCCTGCACCGTCACATCGTCGGGAGACAGCAGGGCGCTTACGGCTCTGCGGAGGGCAAGGGCGGCTCTTCCCGAAGCTGTCATAGCTCTTACGGGGTGCTATCCTCAGGCTAACCGCGATGAGGCGGCGAAGCTCTCCGAGGCGGACATAATCGCAGGTACAAAGTCAAGAGCCCATATCGTTGAGCTTGTGGGGAACTGCCTTGCCAACAAAAGCCGTGTGGTGGAGCTTTCCGACTACGGCTCAGATGACCTGTTCGAGCCCCTGAAATGTACCCGTTTTGACAGCAATACCCGTGCTTTCGTGAAGATACAGGACGGCTGCAATCAGTTCTGTTCATACTGCCTGATACCCTTTGCAAGGGGAAGGTGCCGTTCAAAGCCTGTGGAGGTGCTTCGTGACGAGGTGAGAGCCATTGCGGAGGGGGGCGTTAAGGAGATAGTCCTTTCGGGGATAAACCTTGCCTTCTACGGCAGGGAGTGGGGACTTGACCTTGCGGACGCGGCGGAGATATGTGCGGAAACTCAGGGCATAGAGCGCATAAGGCTTGGCTCATTAGAGCCCGAGATGATGTCGGAGGAGCTTCTCCAAAGGCTGAAAGCCCTGCCCCAGTTCTGTCCACAGTTCCATTTATCCCTGCAAAGCGGCTGTGAGAGGACGCTGAAAGCCATGAACCGCAAGTACACTGCGGCGGAGTACCTTGCCCTGACAGAGCGTATACGGAGCATCTTCCCCGACTGCTCATTCACTACGGACGTAATGGTGGGATTCCCTCAGGAGACCGACGAGGACCATGCTGAGTCCGTGGAGTTCATACGCAGGATAGGCTTTGCAAAGGTCCATGTGTTCAGATACTCCCGGAGAAAGGGCACAAGAGCCGACAGAATGACGGGACAGGTGTCGGAGAGCGTAAAGACTCAGAGGTGGCAGGAGATGACTGCGGCGGCAGACGAAACAAGAGAGAAATATCTTAGCTCGTTGGTAGGCAAAACAGTTCCCGTGCTCTTTGAACGTGAAAATTCTACAGAATTTCACCGCGGATATGCACCTGACTATACATTAATAAAAATTTCTCGAAAAAATCCCGAAAAAAGTTTGCGTAATCGGATAATAAGTGTTATAATAGAAGAGTATGGTCACGACTGCTGCCTTGGCAGCGCAGTGCCTGCGCCCCCGTCCACGTTTCGCTCGTAAACTCGCTTATTCTCATCAAAAACGATAATCGTACATCGCTTGCGGTGCTTTTATGTTTGGCGATAAATGGACATCTATAAATAATGCTATTTATAATAGTTATAAATAAAATTAACGAAAAGGAGAACTGAATTATGTCCGTATTCAGAATTTACGTTGAAAAGAAGCCTGAATTTGCAGTTGAAGCCCAGTCCGTGCTCAGCGATATAAAAACTGCCCTCAGACTTAACATTTCGGGAGTCCGTATCATCAACAGATACGACGCAGACAAGCTCAGCGAGGAGGATTTTAAGGCTGCCATAAGCACCGTTTTCTCTGAGCCTGCCGTTGACGTTGTGTACGACGAGCTCCCCGCAGTATCAGAGACCGACCGCGTTTTCGCCGTTGAGTATCTCCCCGGTCAGTTCGACCAGAGAGCCGACAGCTGTGAGCAGTGTATACAGATACTCCGTCAGGGAGAGCGCTGCCGCGTGAGAAACGCAAGAGTTTACATAATCTCGGGTATCATCAGCGACGATGACTTCGCAAAGCTCAAGGCTTACATCATCAACCCCGTTGAGAGCCGTGAGGCTTCACTGGAAACTGTAAAGACCCTCGATACAAACTACGACATACCCACTACAGTCGAGGAGCTTGAAGGCTTCATTAACCTCAATGCATACGGTCTCCATGCCTTCGTGGACAAGTTCGGTCTTGCCATGGACTACGACGATATAAAGTTCTGTCAGGACTACTTCCGCAACGAGGAGAAGCGCAACCCCACTATCACCGAGATACGCATGATAGATACCTACTGGTCTGACCACTGCCGTCATACCACCTTCCTCACAAATGTAGAAAACGTAAAGATAGATACTCCTTATATAAAAGATACATACGATATGTATGTGAACGTCCGCAAGGAACTGGGCAGAACGGACAAGCCCATGACTCTTATGGACCTTGCTACCCTTGCTGCAAAGAAGCTCAAGGCTGACGGAAAGCTCCCCGACCTTGACGAGAGCGAGGAGATAAATGCTTGTTCCGTAAAGATAAAGGTGGACATCGACGGCAAGCTTGAAGACTGGATACTCATGTTCAAGAACGAGACCCACAACCACCCTACCGAGATAGAGCCTTTCGGCGGTGCTGCTACCTGTCTGGGCGGAGCTATCCGTGACCCTCTTTCGGGACGTTCCTATGTTTATCAGGCTATGCGTGTGACAGGTGCGGCTAATTCTCTCGTTCCCGTTGAGGACACCATCGCAGGCAAGCTGCCACAGAGAAAGATAACCCTCGGTGCTGCCAACGGCTACAGCTCATACGGCAACCAGATAGGTCTTGCCACAGGTCATGTTGCTGAGGTATACCACCCCGGCTATGTTGCAAAGCGTATGGAGATAGGCGCTGTTCTCGGTGCTGCTCCTGCTGAGAATATCCGCAGGGAAAGACCTGTTCCGGGAGACATCGTTATTCTTCTCGGCGGCAAGACAGGACGTGACGGCTGCGGCGGTGCTACAGGCTCATCAAAGTCTCACACACTGGAATCCCTCGAACACTGCGGTGCTGAGGTACAGAAGGGTAATCCTCCCGAGGAGAGAAAGCTCCAGAGACTGTTCCGCAACCCCGAGGTAACAAAGATGATAAAGCGCTGCAACGACTTCGGTGCAGGCGGCGTTTCGGTTGCTATAGGCGAGCTGACAGACGGTCTCGTTATCGACCTCAATGCAGTTCCCAAGAAGTACGACGGTCTTGACGGCACTGAGATAGCTATTTCCGAGTCTCAGGAGAGAATGGCTGTTGTTATTGCTCCCGAGGACAAGGACAAGTTCATGGAGGAGGCTGCAAAGGAGAACCTTGAAGCTACCCTCGTTGCTGACGTTGTGGAAGAGCCGAGACTTAAAATGGTATGGAACGGCAACACTATCGTTGACCTCTCCCGTGAGTTCCTCAACTCCAACGGCGCTCCAAAGTATACAGATATAGAAGTAGAAGCTCCTGTTCTCGTGGACGACGAGGCTGCTGCCGACTGCGCAGAGACATGGTCACAGCTCATGTCAAACCTCAATGTGTGCTCACAGAAGGGACTTATAGAGAAGTTCGACTCAACTATCGGCGCAGGCACTGTACTCATGCCCTTCGGCGGAGTATATCAGATGTCTCCCTCACAGGCTATGGCTGCAAAGATACCTGTCCTTAAGGGCGAGACTAACACCTGCTCACTTATGGGCTGGGGCTACAACCCCGATATTTCCGAGAAATCTCCTTACCACGGCTCAATGCTGGCTGTTATCGAGTCAATTGCCAAGGTAGTTGCAGCAGGCGGTACATATAAGAAGTGCTGGCTCACATTCCAGGAGTATTTCGAGAGAACTCAGAACGACCCAACACGCTGGGGCAAGCCAATGGCTGCACTTCTCGGTGCATTCAGAGCTCAGCTGGAGCTTGGCTGCGGCTCTATCGGCGGCAAGGACTCAATGTCGGGTACTTTCGAGAACATTGACGTTCCGCCTACACTGGTCTCCTTCGCGGTTTCAACTGCTATGGCTGACAAGGTAGTTTCTACCGAGTTCAAGGGCACAGGCAATACAGTTATCTCCATCGTTCCCGAGTACGACGACCACGGTCTCCCCAAGTGGGACAGCATAAAGGCTTGCTTCGATAAGGTGGAGCAGATAATCGCCGATGACCGCGCTAATGCTATCTGGACTAACGGCTACGGCGGATTCGCTGAGGGTATCGCAAAGATGTGCTTCGGCAACAAGATAGGCTTTGAGTTCACAACTCGTCTCAGCGCCAAGGAGCTCTTCAAGCCATGCTACGGTGCTTTCATCATCGAGCTCAAGGGCGACGCAAAGAGCGGCGAGAACATCATCGGTAAGACTATCTCCGACTACAAGATACTCTGCATGGACTACACAGTGAGCCTTGACAACCTCCAGAGAGTCTGGGAGGCTAAGCTGGAACCCGTATTCCCATGCCGCATAAAGACTACAGACACAACTCCGCAGACCTACTCCTCACCTAACCGCATTCAGCTTTCAGCTTCCACAAAGATAGCTAAGCCGAGAGTTCTTATCCCTGTATTCCCGGGTACGAACTGCGAGTACGATACTGCAAGAGCCTTCGAGAAGGCAGGTGCAAAGCCTGAGGTAGTCGTTATCCGCAACCTGTCCGCAGGGGACATCGAGGAGAGCATAAGATACTTCGAGAGCGCAGTAAGACGCTCAGAGATGATAATGATACCGGGCGGATTCAGCGGCGGTGACGAGCCCGAGGGAAGCGGCAAGTTCATCACAGCATTCTTCCGCAACCCCAAGATAAAGGACGCAGTTCACGACCTTCTGAAGAACCGTGACGGACTTATGCTTGGTATCTGCAACGGCTTCCAGGCACTCATCAAGCTTGGTCTTGTGCCTTACGGCGAGATAATCGACATGGCTGACGACGCTCCCACACTGACATTCAATACTATCAACCGCCACCAGTCCATGATGGTAAATACAAGGATCGCTTCCAACAAGAGCCCATGGCTCTACGGCTGCGAGGTAGGCGACATTCACACAGTTGCTATCTCCCACGGTGAGGGACGCTTCGTAGCACCTGCAAGTCTCATTCAGCAGCTTGCAAACAACGGTCAGATAGCTACACAGTACGTTGACCTTGACGGCAATCCGACTATGGATATACGCTACAACCCCAATACTTCCATCGAGGCTATTGAGGGCATCACTTCTCCCGACGGACGTGTATTCGGTAAAATGGGACACTCCGAGCGTAAGGGCAGCTATATCTGCAAGAACGTGCAGGGCGAGAAAGACCAGAAGATATTCGAGAGCGGAGTTAAATACTTTACATGATGAAAAAAGGGCGGACTTGTTCCGCTCTTTTTGTTGGAATTGTAAAAAAATAATGTGTGATTTTGTTACAATGGTGGATTTCATTAAGTAATAATATATGTTATAATATTAGTGTAAATAACCCTATGTAGGGGATAGGAGGTATTTATATGAATGCTAATAGATTTTGTGCAGCGGTTTTGGCTCTTGTTATTTCGTGCGGTGCTATAAATACTATGAGTTATTATTCGCCTGAGGTTAATTTGATTGCGACAGCAGAACAGAACCATACTGAGGTTGTGGAAAATGGCGTAATATACTATGTGTATGATGAATACGCAGAGGTTGGAAGACAGAAAGCTGATGAAATAAAAGGGAATATAGTTATTTCAGAAAAAGTTGGAGGTATGCCTGTTACGGCAATTGGATTAGGTGCGTTTGCTAATTGCGCAAATTTACGTTCGATAAATATTCCAGACAGTGTAAAAAATATAAAAAGCGCTTCATTTGCCAAATGCATAAATTTAAACACTATCACTATCCCTGACAGTGTAATAAGTATAGAGCAATCGGCGTTTTGGATGTGTGATAAATTAAATTCCATAACAATTTTGAATAAGGAGTGTGAGATTTGGGACGATGCTTCTACGATAAGCAATTGTCCCAGTCATGTTGGCGATTGGGATACTGGTACAATCAATGATAATTTCACAGGTACGATATACGGATATAAAGGCTCTACAGCTGAGGCTTATGCCAGAAGATACGACTATAAATTTGAAGCGTTGAAAGATGTGCCTAAGATAACTTCAACTGTAACAACTGTGACAACTGTGACAACGATTACGTCTACAGAGACTACCACATTTACATTGCCTGTTCCTGTGGGAAATGTTTCTTTCGGAGACTCTAATGGAGACGGTGCTATAAATGCAGTTGACGCAACATATATTCTTCAGTTATATGTAGCAATGGCAGTTAAGAAAATAGAGATGGTAAAATTAGATACAGTAACAAAACAGGGAATTCTATATAGTGACGTGAATCGGGATGGGGCTGTAAACGCAGTTGACGCTTCTTATGTTCTTTCATACTATGCTTATTTTTCAACGAATAGTTTAGAAAGTAAATTGACGTTTGAAGAATTTATGAAGCATCATTGATTTATTGGGCGGCTTTGCCGCCTTTTTTCTTTATCATTTATCTCTGGTAAAGGCACTTTTTTCAATGCAGAAGCATTGAGTATCAGAAATAATTTTTGATTTTAGCTTAATCAACAAATAAATGTCAATACTATTGTTGATATTCACAGTGTTTCTGCCGGCTGTGCAATGTACATATTTTTGTGTTGACTAATGCTATTATTTAGTATATAATATTAAGTAGATTAAAGTTATAAGTGATTAGTGATTAGTAATCAAAAAATCGTATGGAACAGACGACAAAGGCGGCTTATGCCAAAACTAATCGCTAAAAACTAATAACTAATAACTGAAAAGGGAGATATGTTATGAATAATATTCTGTTCGCAGCTTCAGAGTGCGTACCTTTTATAAAGACAGGCGGCCTCGCCGACGTTGTGGGAGCACTTCCACAGTATATCGACAAGAACCACTTCGATGTCAGAGTCATCATGCCCTACTATACCTGTATCCCCGATAAGTACAGGAACGAGTTCAGATACGTCCACCACTTCTACATGGACTACGGAATGAGGAGCGAGGGCGTTCACGTCGGCATAATGGAGTACGAATACAACGGCATAAAGTTCTATTTCGTGGACAATGAATACTACTTCAAGTGCGATTCGCCCTATTCATCGGACGTCAGATGGGACATCGAGCGCTTCACCTTCTTCTGCAAGGCTGTCCTCGCCATTCTGCCTGTAATAGGCTTCCGTCCCGACATTATACACTGCCACGACTGGCAGTCCGCACTGATACCCGTGTTCCTTCACTCCACCTTTGCCACGAACCCCTTTTTCAGCTCCACCAAGACCGTTATGACTATCCATAACCTCAAATTCCAGGGCGTGTGGGACATCGACACATTCCGCTATAATACGGCACTTCCCGACTATATGTTCACCTCGGACAAGCTGGAGTTCCACAAGGACGCAAATATGCTCAAGGGCGGTCTTGTCTATGCGGACTACATCACCACCGTGTCCGAGACCTACGCACAGGAGATAAAATATCCCTTCTACGGCGAACAGCTTGACGGACTTCTCCGCGCACGTTCGGCTTCACTGAGGGGAATCCTCAACGGTATCGACTACAAGGTCTTTGACCCCTCATGCGATGACAAGATATTCGCAAAGTACACCTCAAAGAACTTCAAGGCAAAGAAAGCCGAGAACAAGATGAAGCTCCAGGAGCAGCTGGGACTCCCTGTTGACAAGAACAAGTACATGATAGCCATAATCTCGCGTCTCACCGACCAGAAGGGCCTCGACCTCGTCAACTACGCAATGGACCGTATCTGCGATGAGGCTACACAGTTCGTCATCATCGGCACAGGCGACCCAAAGTTCGAGAATATGTTCAGGCATTATCAGTGGAGATTCCCCGAGAGAGTTTCCGCAAATATCCTCTACAACGACGAGCTTGCCCATAAGCTCTATGCGGCAGCCGATACAGTTCTCATGCCCTCGCTCTTTGAGCCCTGCGGACTTACACAGCTCATAGCCCTGCGCTACGGAACACTGCCCATAGTCCGTGAAACAGGCGGTCTGAAGGACACCGTACAGCCATACAACGAGTTTGAGGGAACAGGCAACGGCTTCTCATTTGCCAACTTCAACGGCGACGAGATGCTCAGCACTATCAATTACTCCAAGCATGTTTTCTTCAATTACCGCAAGCAGTGGGACGACATGGTGCAGAGAGCTATGGAGCAGGACTTCTCATGGAACAGCTCTGCCCGTCAATACGAAGGCATGTACAACTGGATGATAAACTGGTAAGTGGAGTGCCTCCGCGCGCAGCACCGTTGACGGCAGCGAGCCGCTGCACCCTACTCCGTTGTCGCTTGCAAGCTCGCTTATTCTCACTGGGAACGTCAGTTGTACTTCGCTTACAGCACAGTAAATGCAATTCATAATGCATAATTATGGGCGAACCCGAGAATCTGTAGGGGACGCCGTCCTCGTGGCAAGGGGGCGCAGGCTCTGCGCTGTAGGGGCGGATATTATCCGCCCGTTACTTCTCCCACCGCAAGTGAACAGAACACAGACTCAGCAATAATTCAAACAAGGAGCAAATAATGTTAAAAGGCGCAATATTCGATATGGACGGTCTGATGATAGACACCGAGAAGCTCTATCTCAAATTCTGGATACTGGCGGCAAAGGACTTCGGCTACGATATGACTCCCGAGCATGTCTACTCCATGCGCAGTATGGCGAGGAAGTTCTCCATACCCAAACTGAAAAGCATATTCGGCGAGGACTGCCCCACTGAGGAGATACGCGCCCACCGCACCGAGCTCATGGCGGACTACATAAACGAACACGGTCTTGAGATAAAAAAGGGACTTTTCGAGCTTCTTGACTACCTCCGTGACCACGGCATAAAAATGGCTGTAGCAACGGCTACCCCACGGGTAAGAACAACGGAATATCTCAGGAATATCGGCGCAGTTGAATACTTCTCGGCGGTCATCTGCGGAGACATGGTGGAAACGGGAAAGCCTGCCCCCGATATTTACCTTACGGCGGCAAGGGAGCTTGGACTTCCTCCTCAGGAATGTGCGGCTTTCGAGGACTCTCCCAACGGCATAAAGGCGGCTTATTCCGCAGGCTGTCACGCAATTATGATACCCGATATGACACCTCCCGACGACGAGATAAAGCCTTTGCTGTCGGCGGTCTATGACAGTCTGGACATGGCTGTTGAGTATTTTGAAAGGAGCATTAGCGAATGAGCGTTTCCGAGATCTTTGAGATCCCCAAGTTCTACTACTTCGAGAGCGGCAACGACTTTTCGGGGAGCAAGGACGACTTCTCCTATAAAATAGCCAACGGCGATACCATGAAGTGCATGACATGGCACGGCAGGCTCTGCTCCATGAAGGCTGAGATAGAACACGAAGCCGAGTTTGAGCGCACTCAGGAAGGCTTTGAAGCCATGATAAAGTGGCTTGAAGAACGATACACCGAGAGTAAGTAGCAAGTAGCAAGTAGTTTGTATGTGGGCGCACATAATTATGCATTATGAATTGAAGATGTGTCTGCTATTGACAAACAGTTGCTGTTGGTTTATAATTAAAATGAATAAATGTATCCAATAATTTAAGCATTTAAAGCTATATATTTTACGGAGGAGTTATGGATATTATAATCGTAGGCTGCGGCAAGGTGGGAAGTGCTCTCGCCGAAGTCCTCAGCGATGAACACAATGTTACCATAATCGACAAAAAGGAAAACCTTGTTGAGACTGCCACAAATGATTTCGACGTAATGGGCATCGTCGGAAACTGCCTTCAGACCGAGATACTCGAAGAAGCAAATGTTTCAAAGGCAAATATCCTCATAGCGGTCACGACTTCCGACGAGGTAAATATCCTGTCATGTCTTATCGCAAAGAGAATGGGCGCACGTCACTGTATCGCCCGTGTCCGCAGTCCCGAATTCGACAAACAGCTGGTATTCATGCGTGAGGAGCTTGGTATCAGCATGATGGTGAACCCCGACTATATCGCCGCAAACGAGATAGCAAAGGTGCTCCGCTATCCCGAGGCTATAAATATCGAGTCCTTCGCAAAGGGCAGAGTTGACCTTGCGGAGATACGAATCACAAGCGGAAGTATCCTTGACGGCGTGGCTCTCAGTCAGCTCACAAGACGTCTGAGACTTGATGTCCTCATCTGCGCAGTACAGCGCGGCGAGGAGCTCACTATCCCCAACGGAAATTTCGTGCTCCGTGCAGGAGACAAGATACACATGACCGCTTCTCACAGCAATATGGTCAAGTTCTTCAAGAGCATCAGCGCCGCTTACCGTGAAAAGCGCGTAAAGAGGGCTGTACTCATAGGCGGCGGACGAGTTGCCTATCATCTGGCTCAGCAGCTCATTGAAATGGGCGTTAAGGTCAAGATAATCGAGATAGACCGCGAGCGCTGTCTGGAGCTCTCCGAAAGGCTTGACAAGGTGGATATATCCTGTGCTGACGGCACTGACCACGATATTCTCGAGGAGGAGCGCGTTTACGACGCCGACGCTGTGGTCACACTGACAGGCATCGACGAGGAGAATATCCTTCTCTCTCTCCTTGCAAAGAACAACGGTGTTGACAAGGTGGTCACAAAGGTAAACAGAATGTCACTCATGCAGCTCTCCGACACTCTCGACCTTGACAGTATCATCTCGCCAAAGACCATAACGGTCAGCCAGATACTCCAGTACGTCCGCGCAAAGCAGAATTCTCAGGGCAATAACGTCACCACACTTTACCGTCTGGTCAACGACAGACTTGAAGCTATCGAGTTCGTTGTCCGCGACAAGAAGGAGTACGTTGACGTGCCGCTGAAAAAACTCAATCTCAGGAGCGGTATCCTTATCGCAAGTATCGTAAGAGGCAACGAGCTCATTATCCCCAAGGGTGATGACTGTCTGAAGGTCAACGACAGCGTCGTGGTAATAACCACTAATAAAGGTATGCACGACCTCAGCAATATCTTTGATTAAGGAGTTTACTGCGGCTTAATTATGAATTACAGAATGATATCATATATCATGGGACAGATACTGAAGGTCGTCGGACTTTTCATGCTTCTGCCCGTGGTAGTAGGTTTTATTTACGGGGAAGACCACGTTGTGACCTCCTTTGGCATACCCTTTCTCATCACTATGGCAATAGGACTGGGCTTTACAATTAAAAAGCCGAAAAACAAAGAGGTCTATTCGATGGAGGGATTCGTGAGCGTTGCGGCATCGTGGATAACCATGTCCTGCATAGGCGCTCTGCCCTTTGTAATATCAGGGGAGATACCCGACTATCCGAGCGCTCTCTTTGAGACAGTGTCTGGCTTTACGACTACAGGTGCGACTATACTTGCCGATGTTGAGGCAATGTCAAGGTCATGCCTCTTCTGGAGAGCCTTCACTCACTGGCTGGGCGGTATGGGAGTCCTCATGTTCGTGCTGGCGATAATGTCAAGCAACGATGCAAGAACCATGCACATGATGAGAGCAGAGTGTGCAGGTCCCAAGGTGGGACGCCTTGTATCAAAGTCAAAGTTCTCGGCACGTATCCTCTACGGCATCTACATCACACTGACAGTTTCAGAGGCGATAATGCTTCTCTTCGGCGGAATGCCCCTGTATGACGCTGTTATACATGCCTGCTCGTCGGCAGGTACAGGCGGCTTCTCCATATGGGGAGACAGCATAGGCCACTACGACAGCGTATACATCGAAATGGTAATAGCTACGTTCATAATACTCTTCGGAGTGAACTTCAACCTCTACTATTACCTTCTCATCAAAAAGTTCTCACTGGCTTACAAAAACGAAGAGGTGAGGACATACTTCGGCGTCATCATCGCCGCTACAGCTATAATCGCTGTGAACGTCCACAAGCTCTATGACGGAGTGGGCGATACACTCAGACACACCTTCTTCATGGTGGCTTCGACCATAACCTCGGCAGGCTTCTCCACTACGGATACGGCTCAGTGGCCTGTGTTCTCACAGACTCTGCTGCTGCTCCTGATGTTCGTGGGCTCCTGTGCAGGCTCAACAGGCGGAGGCATGAAGGTCTCAAGAATAATGATACTCATCAAGACAGGCATCAAGGAACTGAAATACATCACGAACCCTCGTGCGGTGGCTACGGTCAAAATGGACGGCAAGCCCGTGGAAAAGGACGTGGTGCGCGGCGTGAGCAATTACCTCATACTCTTCATCATGCTCATGTGCATATCAGTCCTGCTGGTAACTCTTAACGGCTTTACTATAGAAGAATCTGCCTCTGCGGTAATAACCTGCATGAACAATATCGGCTTCGGTGTTGGAAGATTCGGCCCTGCGGGAAATCTTGGCGGTCTGAACGCCTTTTCAAAGGTAGTGCTATGCTTTGATATGCTTCTCGGACGTCTGGAGATATATCCCCTGATAATGCTGTTTGTTCCGAGAAGAAGATAATGATGATAATGCGGCGGAGCGTGGGGACGTTCCGCTGTTTTATTTATAAACATAACTGAAATTAAAATTGGGAGGAATATGCAATGAAAAAATTAACAGCTGCGGCTTTAGCTGCCGCATTATGCATGAGTTCTGTAACTGCTGCCAACGTATGCGCAGTAACAATGGATATGAGTGGTATAACGACTATAGCAAGCAAGTCTGCTATTGAGGGCAAGTGCGGCGAGAACGCCACCTATGTATTTGACGGCGGAAAGCTGGTCATCAAGGGTACAGGTCCAATGGGCAACTGGGAAAGCAGTATGGTCATACCGTGGGCAAAGTACACCGGCGAGATAACCTCTGTTGAGATAGGCGAGGGTATCACGACCGCAGGCGCATGTGCATTTTCATATTTAGAGAATCTCACATCGGTAAAGCTTCCCCAGAGCCTTACGACTACAGGAATGAGCAGCTTTGAGGGCTGCGGAAAGCTTGAAAGCATTGATCTTCCTGCCGGTGTGACTACTATCGGTCTCAATTCCTTCAGAGACTGCACAAATCTCAAGAGAGTGGTCATCCGCAACAAGAACTGCCGTATAGTAGGCGGAAAGGACACCATAAGCAACAATGCCGACAACGATGCAAATGAGTACTCAGGTGTTATCGTTGGCTATCCCGGCTCTACCGCCGAGACCTTCTGCAAAAGCAAGGGCTACCGCTTTGAGGAGCTGAAGGATAACGAGACTACCACAACTACAACAACGACTACCACTACAACTACAACATCAACATCGACCACAACTTCAACAACTACTACAACTTCCGCAACGACTACCGCTGTCACTACTACCACAACAAATCAGATACCCACAAGCTTCTTTATTGACACTCCGAATATCTATGTTGGTGAGTATGCGCATTACTACACCGACGGCTGGCCTCTTGACCGTATCGAGTCATCGGATACATCAGTTGCTGTTATCGATAACAACCGGATAAAGGGCGTTGGCGCAGGTACTGTTGATATAACCTTCTACAGCAGCGACGGCGGACACAATACCTGCAAGCTCACAGTCAGTGTTCCTGCTGTGAATTATCTGGGCGATGTTGACAGAAACGGCATGGTAAACGCTGTTGACGCAAGCTATGTACTTACAGAATATGCAAACAGCTCCACCAATAAGCAGTCTGAGCTTGATGCAGAGCAGAAGACTGCCGCAGATGCCGACAAGAACGGCGCTGTAAACGCTATCGACGCTTCGTACATTCTCTCCTATTACGCTTATACCTCTACAAGCACAGGTGATAAGGACGTATTTGAGGACTACATGAAGAAACAGTGATACCACATACTGCTGAAATGGAGAGATACAGATGAAGAAAATACTGGCTGCCGTTATGGCGGCAATAACGGGAATATCCGCAGGTATTTCTGTTCCCGTTCCTTCTGCATATGCAGTTACTCCGCAGATGGAAATTATGGAAGAAGCCAATGTGGGAGAATCGGGAAAATGTGGCGTCAGCGCTGAGTGGAGACTTGACGGAGGCAAGCTTACCATTACGGGTACAGGCAGCATAGGCGGCTGGGAAAGTCCTGTATATACACCGTGGGCAAAGTTTGACAACAGAATCAATACAATAGAGATAGCTGAGGGCATAACAACCATAGGCGGCTGTGCTTTTGCATATTTGTCGGCGCTTTCATCGGTAAAGATACCGAGTACGGTGGACACCATCGGTATGAGTGCCTTTGAGGGCAGCAGCCTCGGCAGTATAGACCTTCCTGCTTCCGTGACGACTATCGGTCTGAATGCATTCAACAGCTGTTCATCGCTGAGAAATGTGACCATACGCAATGCTAACTGCCGTATCGTCGGCGGCAAGGCAACTATCTGCAACAGTGCTTCTACAGGGCAGTCCTCCTACGGCGGCTCTATAACAGGTTATAAGGGCTCACTTGCTGAAAGCTTTGCTGCAAAGAGCGGATATAACTTTATCTCCCTGGGCAGCGCTCCTGCAACTACAGCTCCGCCAAGAACCACGACTACCACACAGAAGCCCACTACCGCCACTACAACTACCACTGCAAGAACGACTACCACCAGAAAGCCGACCACGACCACTACTACCACCACAACTACGACTACAACAACTACGACCACAACTACTACAACTACTACTACAACAACTACAACTACGACTACCACTACAACGCTGCCGTATGTGGTCAGCGTCAGCGCAAAAATAGACATCGGCAGTATGCCCTACAAGACCACCTACACCGTAGGCGAGCCCCTTGACCTCAGCGGCGGTGTTCTCCTGTGCTCCTACAGGGAGTTCTACAGCGACGGCAATTATAAGGATACCGTTCTTGACCCCGTTGAGATGAAAAATGCTTCCTACCGCAGGAATATGATAAACATAAGCAAGTCCGACTTCGACAGCAGCAGACCGGGTGTCTGCACTATCTCGGTGAGCTACTACTATCAGGATTCCATCGGGTACACGGATTTTGAAGTGGAAGTCAGACAGCCCGAGACCACAACTTCCACCACAACAACTACCACCACAACAACCACAACGACTACGACTACAACAACGACCACCACTACTACGACAACAGAGCCCTATGTTGTAAGCGTAAGCGCAAAGCTGGACATCGGCAGCCTGCCCTACAAGACCACCTACACCACAGGGGAGGAGCTTGACCTCAGCGGAGGTACTGTCCTGCGCTCCTACAGGGAGTTCTACAGCGACGGAAGCTACAAGGATACCGTCCTTGACCCTCTCCCCATGAACGAGGCTTCATACAGAAGGAACCGCGTCAATATCACAAAGACCGATTTCGACAGCAGAAGGGCAGGTACACAGACTATCTCCGTAAGCTATTACTATCAGTATTCCATTGCCTATACCGACTTCAAGGTTGAGGTAAATCCCCCTGTGATAACCGTCACAACGACCTCTGAGCCCCCTGAGACAACTACCGTCACCACGACTCAGAGCCCTCGCTTTACCGCAAGAGTTGAGATAATGGAGCTCCCTTATAAAATAGTATACACAGTGGGCGAGCAGCTTGAGCTTGCAGGCATGAGGGTCAATGTTTACCATGACCGCGGCGGAAATGAGGAGCTCATCAACAGGAAAGAGGAGGTAACTGCCTTCCCCGAGAAGTATGAGGTCACTGACTATGACAGCAACAGAGTTGGTCCTCAGCGTCTTAAGCTCCAATACAAGGTCTACAATGAAGCTGCAGGTGAGTGGGTGACAGCCCATGCGGACTTTGAGGTAAGAGTGGAGCAGACAACAACGACCACCACGACTGAAACGACAACAACATCGACCACAACCACTGTGCCTGTTGCCTACAGCCTCGAAATGAAGATCGTGGACCAGCCTCAAAAAATCAGTTATAACCAGTATGATGAGGAAGTATGGCTGGGCGGAATGAACATAGACCTGTGGCGTACAGGAGATGACGGATCAAGAGTGAAGCTTCTTGACAGATGTCCGATATACTCTCTGCCATGGAATTACGGCTATTCCGTTATGGACATTGACAGGAATACAACCGGATACCAGAGGATAACTGTTATTGTTGACGTCAATGAAAACGACAGCAATTACGACAGCTACGCAAAAGACTCTGATTCCGACACATTTTATATATGGTATGAGCCTGTAACTACTGCCGCAACTACGACCATGACAACAACAACAACCACAACAACTACTACAACTACCACTACGACCACAACTACTTCAACTACAACAAAGCCAAGAACTACCACCACTACAAAGCCGAGGACCACTACAACTTCCACAAGGCTGACAACGACCACCACAACAACAGCTCCCGTTACAACCACAACAGTTCCTCAGCCCCCGAAAAAGGCAAAGCTGGGCGACGTTGACCACGACGGAAAGGTGAACGCTATCGACGCAAGCCATATCCTTTCAGAGTACGCAAGGACCTCTACAGGTCAGAAGGCGGCATTCGGCCCCGCTGAAAAGGAAGCCGCCGATGCCGACTCAAACGGCAGGGTAAATGCCCTTGACGCTTCTTCCGTCCTCGCATTCTACGCTTACCGCGGAAGCGGAGGCGCTATTGAGGATATGAGAGAGTGGCTGAAATAATAGCTAAGTAATCAGGTAGAAACAAAGGGCAATAATAGGAAAAATAACGAAAAAGTATCAAACAGGACGGCTTTTTGAGGTATCCCCTTGACAAGCCGTTCTTTTTTGGGTATAATATATCGGTACGCAGTTTTTGTACCCTTTTGCGGGTAAGCGCGTACTATATTATATGAAAAGGAGGAAAAATATGCCTACATTTAACCAGCTCGTTCGTAAGGGCAGAAAGGACCTTGAGACAAAGTCTACAGCTCCTGCTCTCCAGAAGGGCTACAACGCAAAGAAGAAGGTTCAGATCGACCTCAGCTCACCTCAGAAGAGAGGCGTTTGCACAGCTGTAAGAACTGCTACACCTAAGAAGCCTAACTCAGCTATGAGAAAGATCGCCAGAGTTAAGCTCACAAACGGCTACGAGGTAACTTCTTACATCCCGGGTATCGGCCACAACCTTCAGGAGCACAGCGTCGTTCTCATCAGAGGCGGACGTGTTAAGGATCTCCCTGGTGTGCGTTACCACATCATCAGAGGTACTCTCGACGCTCAGGGCGTTGCTAACCGTAACCAGGCTCGTTCCAAGTACGGTGCAAAGAAGCCTAAGCAGAAGTAAGATACTTCTCATCAGTCAGCGGCTGACTGTATAAACAATGCCGTACATTCATTAATATAGGATAACTACTACCGCAGGGTAATGCGGAGATCATATAGATTTATTCGATTGATCCTCTGCATTGGCTCCTGACATACCTGTCGGCGAAGCAAAGCCCACAGGGCAGTAACCGACAAGGTTTGAGTACCTATGAATTCATTAATCTATATGAAGGAGGGAAGCGAAAATGCCAAGAAGAGGTAAAATCGCAAAGCGTGATGTATTACAGGATCCTGTATACAATTCAAAGCTCGTTACACGTCTGATCAACAATATCATGTTAGACGGTAAGAAGGGCGTAGCGCAGAAAATAGTTTACGGTGCATTTGAGATCGTAGCTGAAAAGACAGGCAAGGACGCTCTTGAGGTGTTCCAGGAGGCTATGGAAAATATCATGCCTGAGCTTGAAGTAAAGGCTCGCCGTCTCGGTGGTGCAACTTACCAGGTTCCTATGGAGGTTCGTCCCGAAAGACGTCAGACTCTCGGTCTCCGCTGGATCACAAAGTATTCCAGAGAGAGAAACGAGAAGACTATGAAGGAAAGACTCGCAGGTGAGATCCTCGACGCTCTCAACGGCACAGGCGGTGCTTGCAAGAAGCGTGACGATACTCACAAGATGGCAGAGGCAAACAAGGCGTTTGCTCACTACCGCTGGTAAGCGTCTTTGTAGAAGGAGTAAATTATGTCAAGAGATTGTTCACTTGAAAATACAAGAAATATCGGCATAATGGCCCACATTGACGCAGGTAAGACCACTACCACAGAGCGTATCCTTTTCTACACAGGTGTTAACCACAAGATCGGTGAAACACACGAAGGTTCCGCTACTATGGACTGGATGGAGCAGGAGCAGGAGAGAGGTATCACAATTACTTCCGCTGCTACTACTTGCTACTGGGCAGGCCACAGACTTAACATCATCGATACCCCAGGCCACGTTGACTTTACAGTTGAGGTTGAGCGTTCACTCCGTGTACTCGACGGCTCTGTAACAGTTCTCTGTGCTAAGGGCGGTGTTGAGCCACAGTCTGAAACCGTTTGGAGACAGGCTGATAACTATAAAGTACCCCGTATGGCTTATGTAAATAAGATGGATATTATGGGTGCTGACTTCTATCACGTTATCGACATGATGAAGGACAGACTTAAGTGTAACGCTGTTCCGATCCAGCTCCCTATCGGCGCTGAGGATTCATTCAGAGGTATCATCGACCTCGTTGAGATGAAGGCTTACATTTATACAAACGATCTCGGTACAGATATCAAGGTGGAGGATATCCCCGACGATATGAAGGAGATCGCTCAGAAGTACCACGATGAAATGGTTGAGCACGTTGCTGAGCAGGATGAGGCTCTTATGGAGAAATACTTCGAAGAGGGCGAGCTTTCTCAGGACGAGATCAAGACATGCATCAGAAAGGCTACCATTGCTAACCACATGGTTCCTGTAACTTGCGGTACTTCATACAAGAACAAGGGCGTTCAGAAGCTCCTCGATGCTATCATCGACTACATGCCTTCTCCGCTCGACGTTCCGGCTATCAAGGGTGTTAACCCTGATACAGATGAGGAAGAGGAAAGACCTTCTTCTGATAGCGAGCCATTCTCAGCTCTCGCATTCAAGATCGCTACTGACCCGTTCGTTGGTAAGCTTGCGTTCTTCCGTGTATATTCAGGCGTAGTTAATCAGGGTGATACAGTTCTCAACGCTACAAAGGATACTAAGGAGCGTTTCGGCCGTATCGTTCAGATGCACGCTAACCACAGAAAAGACCTCACTACTGTTTACTCAGGCGATATCGCTGCTGCAGTAGGTCTTAAGAATACAACCACAGGTGACACACTCTGTGACGAAAAGCATCCTATCATTCTCGAATCCATGGAATTCCCTGAGCCTGTTATCCAGCTCGCTATCGAGCCTAAGACAAAGGCAGGTCAGGAAAAGATGGGTATCGCTCTCGCAAAGCTTGCTGAAGAGGATCCTACCTTCAAGACATGGACAGATGAGGAAACAGGACAGACTATCATTGCAGGTATGGGTGAGCTCCACCTCGATATTATCGTTGACCGTCTCCTCCGTGAGTTCAAGGTCGAGGCTAATGTTGGTGCTCCTCAGGTTGCTTATAAGGAAACTATCAAGGGCAAAGCTGACATCGACTACAAGTACAAGAAGCAGTCCGGTGGTTCAGGTCAGTACGGTCACGTTAAGATCCGTGTTGAGCCTAACGAGTCAGGTAAGGGTTACGAGTTCAAGAACGCTGTTGTCGGCGGTTCTATCCCGAAGGAGTATATCCCTGCTGTTGACGCAGGTATCCAGGGCGCTATGAAGTCCGGTATCCTCGCAGGCTACGAAGTAGTTGACGTTAAGGTAGAGCTTTACGATGGATCATACCACGAAGTTGACTCGTCAGAAATGGCATTCAAGATCGCCGGTTCTATCGCTTTCAAGGAAGCTCTCAAGCAGGCTAATGCCGTTCTTATGGAGCCTGTTATGAAGGTTGCAGTTATCGTTCCTGATGATTACCTCGGAACAGTTATCGGTGACCTCAGCTCACGCCGTGGACAGATCCAGGGCCAGGAGACAAGATCAGGTTCTATCCAGGTCGATGCTCTCGTTCCGCTTTCAGAAATGTTCGGTTATACAAGTGACCTTCGTTCCAACACACAGGGCCGTGGTCAGTATACTATGGAGCCCCACAGCTATGAGGAAGTTCCAAAGAGCATCGCTGAAAAGATCATGGCTAACAGAGCTAAGAACTAATTGCATATTCCGCCCGTTTTATGCGGAATCCAGTGTAAAACGGGCATAATTTACAAAATCATGTGGGTCAGCTAATATTTTTTTACTGAAACACTTGAATTTACCAAAATAATCTGGTATAATAATATATACAGATTTCTGAAATCTATTCTAAGGAGGAATTTTCCAATGGCTAAGGCTAAATTTGAAAGAACTAAACCCCATGTAAACATTGGTACAATCGGACACGTTGACCACGGTAAGACTACTCTTACTGCTGCTATCACAAAGACTCTTGCTCTGAAGGGTCAGGCTCAGTATGAGGCTTACGATATGATCGATAAGGCTCCAGAAGAGAGAGAGCGTGGTATCACAATCAATACAGCTCACGTTGAGTACGAGACAGACAAGCGTCACTACGCTCACGTTGACTGTCCTGGTCACGCTGACTACGTTAAGAACATGATCACTGGTGCTGCTCAGATGGACGGCGCTATCCTCGTTGTTGCTGCTTCTGATGGCCCTATGGCTCAGACAAGAGAGCACATCCTTCTCGCTCGTCAGGTTGGCGTTCCTGCAATCGTTGTATTCATGAACAAGGCTGATCAGGTTGACGACGAAGAGCTCCTCGAGCTCGTTGAGATGGACATCCGTGACCTTCTCTCAAGCTATGACTTCCCTGGCGATGATACACCTATCATCAAGGGTTCTGCTCTTAAGGCTCTCGAAGCTCCAGACGATCTTAGCGATCCTGCTTACAAGCCAATCCTCGACCTCATGGACGCTGTTGATGAGTTCATCCCAAGCCCTGAGAGAGACGATGCTAAGCCATTCCTTATGCCTATCGAGGATACTATGACAATTTCCGGTCGTGGTACTGTTGTCACAGGTAGAGTAGAGCGTGGAAAGCTCAACGTAAACGAGCCTGTTGAGATCGTTGGTCTTTCTGACGAGAAGCTCAACACAGTTGTTACAGGTCTTGAAATGTTCAGAAAGACTCTTGACTTCTGTGAGGCTGGTGATAACGTTGGTGCTCTTCTCCGTGGTATCACAAGAGACCAGGTTGAGCGTGGACAGGTTCTTTGTAAGCCCGGCTCAATTCACCCACACACAAAGTTCTCAGGTCAGGTTTACGTACTGAAGAAGGAAGAGGGCGGCCGTCATACTCCTTTCTTCAACAACTACAGACCTCAGTTCTACTTCAGAACAACTGACGTTACCGGTGTTGTATCTCTTCCTGCTGATAAGGAAATGTGCATGCCTGGCGATAACGTAGCTATGGACGTTGAGCTCATCACTCCTATCGCTATCGAAGAAGGACTCCGTTTCGCTATCCGTGAGGGTGGTAGAACAGTTGGTTCAGGCGTTGTTACAAAGATCAACGAATAATCTTTGATACTTTAATTATCAACGACTTTAGGCGGTCGTGCCCCTTGGCATGGCCGCCTTTTTAGTATATCTGATACGACAAAATATTTTATGGCCGGCGTTATATCTTTTCACCGCTGACCGAAAAACAAAGGCAGGGTTAAAACATGGAATATGTTCTTCAGACCCAGAATCTAAGCAAGAAATACGGAAAATTCAATGCCCTCTCCGATCTTACTATCAATGTTCCTAAGGGTTCTATCTACGGTATGGTCGGAAGAAACGGCGCAGGTAAAACTACCCTTATCCGTATCGTTACGGGTCTTAATAATCCGTCCTCGGGAGAGTTCTCTCTCTTCGGGACAAAAAACACCGACAAAAATATACTAAAAGCTCGCAGAAAGACAGGTGCAGTGGTGGAAACTCCGTCACTTCACCCCGAAATGAGCGCTAAGGACAACCTCATACAGCAGACTAAGGCTCTCGGTATCTCCGATGAAAAGCTGGACGAGATACTTAAATTGGTGGGACTTGGAAATACTGGTAACAAAAAGGCTAAGAACTTCTCCCTCGGTATGCGTCAGAGGCTTGGAATCGCCTTTTCTCTGGTGGGGGATCCCGAGTTTCTCGTTCTTGACGAGCCTATCAACGGTCTTGACCCACAGGGTATCATGGAGGTCCGCGAGATGATACTGAAGCTCAACCGCGAAAAGGGTATCACCATACTTATCTCCAGCCATATCCTTGACGAGCTCTCACGTCTTGCCACTCACTACGGATTCATCGAAAGAGGTCATGTTATCAAGGAAATGAGCGCCGAGGAGCTTGAACACGTCAGCCGCCGCTCTATCCACCTCAATGTCAACGATACTAAGCTTCTGGCAGAGGTTCTTGACGGCATGAAGGCTGAATACAGGATATATTCACCCAATGAGGCTGATATTTTCACTCCTATGCAGGTAACTCCTCTCGTTCTTGCGCTGAATGAGAAGAATTGCTTTGTTAACTCCATGACCGAGAGCCACGAGAGCCTCGAAAATTACTTCATGGGACTTGTAGGAGGTGTTCGCAATGCGTGAGTTACTGGCAGAAGGCTACAGAAGGCTTTTCAAGGGCAAGCGTTTCTACATTGTCCTTTCGGTTATCGTGGGATTTGCCGTACTGGTACTTTCCTTCGTGAAAGTGTTCGATTCCGACCATACAGCCCGTGCTGATGGTATGCTGTTTATGATGACGGGTACACTCCCACTCCTCATCAGTATCGCCGCAGGTCTGCTCATCGTGCAGGATTACCGCAACAACACCGTGAGAAACAAGATAATCATCGGTCATTCAAGAACAAATATCTATCTTGCAAACCTCATCGTTTCCGTCACAGTGGCAGTTATCTACCAGCTTGCATTCTGGCTCACAGTACTTGCACTGGGCTATATCCTGCTTCAGTTCGAGTTCTTCCCCTGCGCGGAAGTATTCGCAAATATGGGCATAGCTATCCTGATACAGCTCACATTCACTTCCATCATCGTATTCTTCTGCAATACTATGAGAAATGTTGGCGGATTTGTTATCTCGCTTATCATGCACGAGGTCGTACTGATGATGTCGCCGATAATGCTCCTTATCAAGAGTGAGAAGGTGCAGGACTTTATCGGCAACTGTCTCCCAAGCTTCCAGGTAAGCATTGTAGAATATAATTATATGAAGTTCCCTGATGGACTTCCTGTGATACTCATTGCAGACGCATTGATTATCGTCGTTACGACTATTGGCGGAATCCTTCTCTTTAATAAGTCTGACCTTAAATAGTCTGATATAAGAAATACCGAGCCCCAAATTCAGGCTCGGTATTTTTTTCATTCACAGTTATGGTGCTTATGGAAGGCGGCAGAAAAAACATGTCATGTTGCCAACTTCAAAACATTAACTCACTAAAGTATATTGCTCTTGCAGTACATGGGTACAGCCCCTGCGCTGCTAACGGAAAAGGACAGCCGAAGCTGCCCTTTTAAAATCAATATTGTTACTGTTCGCCGCCTGATTCTTCATTTGGCTGTTCCACAGGGGGATCAACTACAGGAGGTGCAGGTGGATCAGTTGGCTCAGGCGGGTTCGTTATGGGCTCAGGGGGAGATGTAGGTGCCTGAGTTGTAGGAACGGGTGCCTGAGTTGTAGCTGCAACGGTAGTAGTAGGTGCCGCAGTTGTCTGAACAGCTTCGGTCTGCTGAACAGCAACAGAGTCTGCGGAAACATAATAAACCGTGAGCTTCTTGCCGCTCTTGTTGTTGAATGAAGAATGTGGAGTTACCACCTTGCCGTCCACCTGGAGCTCAACTATAGAGTTGGTCTTGCCGTAGGAGTTCTTTGACTCGATGAACTGGTAGTTGTGGTCATGGATACCTGCCTTTTCGAGAGCGTTCTTGTACTGCTCAACGGAAAGTCCCTGATAATCGGGGATAGTAGCGGTCTCCTTACCCTTGCTGACCTTGACCTTGATGACATCGCCCTGAGCGATCATCTCGCCCTTCTTGACGCTCTGTTCGAAGATCATGTCATTATCGTAATCGTTGTTGTACTCAAAATCTGCGTCAAGAACAAAGAAATCCTTCCACTTATCCTTGGAGTAGGTATAGAACTGACCTACAAGATCGGGCACTTCGGTATCCTTGTCCTTGTCGGACTCCTTGGTGGTATTCTCCGCAGCAGAATCAGAGACAGAAGATGAACGTCTGCTGCTCTTGACAGTTGTTTCCTCAGCAGGGGGAACGATGAGCTTGTATATGATAACGCCGAGTATCATCATAATGGCGAGGAAAAGGAGTGCGACGATTATGGGCACCTTTATCCTGTCCACAGTGGTTTCCTTATCATATTTATAGCTGTCATCGCGGCGCGGCTTCTTATAAACGGGAGCGCTGCGCTCATGTATGACGTTTTGCGGCTGTTCCTGGTGATATACAGGCTGCTGAGGAGCTTCCTGGAGAGCTGCTGCAGCTGCATTGCCTGGGGTACCTAAAAGAACAGTGCTTGTATTATCGAGTATTTCTTCCTCTTCATAGTTTTCGGAAGGCTGTTCAAAGAGCTTAGTCACAAGCTCGGTGATAGTCTGGATACGGTCTCTGCCGTTGAGGTTCATACCCTCCATAATGACTCTTGAGACATGACGGGGGATACGTGAATCCAGCATATGAGGCTCGTGAAGGTCGTCGTGAGTCTGACGGCTCATGGAATCAACGGGCATACAGCCTGTAAGAGCTCTGTAAAGGAGTGCGCAGACGCCGTAAACGTCAGTCCACGAACCCTGACGGCTGCTGCTGCTTGCAGAATACTGCTCGGGAGCGGCATAGCCCTTGAAGAGCTCATATTCCAGACCTGCGTTGGCAGTTCTCACTGCGGAAACGCAGAAGCCTGAGAGCTTCAGCTCGCCCTTGTCTGTGATATAGACCGTATCGGGGCTGATAGCGCGGTGGATGATACCTGCGTTATGGAGAATGCCTATGGTAGTGAACAGAGGGGGGAATATCTTTGAGACCTGTTCCCAGCTGAGCTCCCCTGCATTTTCCTTGAGGTAATCCAGCATCTTCACGCCTTCGATGTATTCGAAAATGGTATAGGTAGTGTTGTTTTCGGCGAACATATCAAGCACAGGCGGTATATTGGAGTTGTTCCGCAGTCTTGCAAGGGACTTGTTGAGCTCGGTATATTCAGCCATAAAAGCCTTGTACTTGGCAAGGTTATTGTAATTGACGCTGATAATAGCCTTATTCTTGACACGGGTGCAGAGATTTATAGGCATATATTCTCTGATGAGCACCTTCTTGCCTGTGGTGGTGTCAGCGCCGATATATGTAGCGCCCTCTCCGTTGTATTCCAGAAGAACACCGCAGAGGTATTTGCTATGGAGTATTGTACCTGGTGGGACGTACATGGGGTTATGTTCATCTGATTCCACGTATCCGCAGGACGGACAAACGTGCATAGACTCGTCATACTTTTCCATGCATCTGTTGCAAAATTTACTGTCTCCCAAAGCAGCTCCTCCTCCAAAAATTAGTCAATGCACAAAACAGGTATCATATCTATTTTATCAAGAAAAACGAAAAATGTCAACTGTTTGGGGGCTGATTATCTGCTATCCTGTGAATTTGTATTTTTTTTGTAATAATTTCACGGGATAATTTTTCTTATTTGTAATAATTTGAAGTCCCCTGATAACAGCAAAAGCCACAGTGCTGAGACTGTGGCTTTGTATTACAGATTTCCGTTATTCACAGAGAGTATCTTCATTGCGCTGTACTGGAAGGTTCCGTCGTCCTTTTCCAAAAGCTTGTACTCAGCCTGCTTTGCAACGGTCTTATCCATCCACTGCGGGAGCTCAGCGATATAGTCAACTTTGAGGGTATACTCGCTGCCGTTCTTGACAATGGACTTTATCTCGGGTGCGTAGGTATGGGTAATGGTCTTGACCTTGACGTTGTAAGCGCCGTCGGAGTAATAGAATCTTGACTCCACAGGACCTACGGTAGCATGCTCAAAGGCAGGGATATTCTCGCCGAAGAGCTCTACAGCGTACTTCTCAACATCAACATCGGGGATACTTACTGTATCAAGGGTCAGGTCGTACTTTGAGACCTTGCTGTCGTCCATGATTATGGACCATATAGTAGCTGTGATTATCTGCTCTGAGGTGAGCTGTGAGGGATCACTGAATGGTTCGATGTCCATGATAGCGGCAGGATATATCATCTGTGTGAAGCTGTCCTTCTTTACATCTCCCGATGTGAAGCTCTTTGCGAAGCCTATGCCCTTTGTTATGGCGGTTATTATGCCGATGACGGCGAAGACTGTGAGAACAGCTCCGAGGATAGTGTACAGGCGCTTTCTGCTCTGCGGCTCCGAAGCAGGTGCTGATACGGAGCTCTCTGTGTGTTCTCTGCGCTGAGCGATGAGCTCGGCAGGGTCCTCGTCAAGTATCTTTGCAAAGGTAGAAGGCTCCTTGACCTTTGGCTTTTCGTCGGCTTCCTTTGGTGCAGGGGCTTCTTCAGCAATGTCACTTTCCTGTGCAGTTTCCTCGGCGGTCTCCTCAGTCTCGAATAAGTCATCGGTTCTGACCGCTTCATTGACAGCTTCCTCATATTCATCGACAGCCTCCTCAGCTTCGGTGAATACGGGCTCGGGAGCGACTGCTCCAAGCTGCGACCTTCTCATATCGATGACCTGTCTCTGCTTGTCGGCAGGAAGGGCGTCGAAGCGTTCTTTAAGGTCGGGGGTAAGACCGTTGATGATGTCCTCGTCGGTGAGAACGTATTTCTCGGCAGCCTTTGGAGTATCTATGTCAGCAATTGCCTCTGCGGCGTCCTCGCGGATATTATCCAGCATATTGTTGACCGCATTGCCTGAATTATCGTTCTCCTCGTCCTCTGAGCCGTTGATAGCAGCTATTGCTGCGTCTATGAGCTCTGTAGCGGAGAGTGCGCTGTCGTCATCCTCGAAGAGACCGTCCTCGGGAGCTTCCTCAGTTTCGGACGCTGACTTTGCTTCGTCCTTGCCCTTGTTTTTGAGCTTCTTGAAGAATCCGCCTATCTTACTGGTCTTTTCAGCTTCGGGAGCAGCTTCTTCAATTGCCTCGGCAGGAGCTTCTGCGGCTTCACCGAGGGCTTCTATGGCGGTATCTACCTCGTCATTAACGGCAGATGATGAATTTACGATTATCTCCTCTGCAAGGGAAACAGGGGCAGCAGCTTTTACTTCAGCCTCCTGGGCGAGTCGTCGCATTTCCTCGAGCTGACGATGTTTTTCAGCCTCCTCAGCAAGTCTGCGCTGCTCTGCTTCTTCGGCAAGTCGGGCCTGAAGTGCGATTTCCTCTGCCTTGCGCTGCTTTTCGGCTTCTATCTGAGCTATTCTGCGCTGTCTCTCGGCTTCCTCCTCAAGACGAGCCTTTTCGGCAGCTTCAGCGATACGGCGCTGTCTTTCTTCCTCCTCGGCAATACGGGCTCTTTCAGCCTCTTCACGGGCTAAACGGCGCTGCTCAGCCTCTTCTGCAAGACGAGCTCTCTCAGCGGCAGCCTCTGCGGCTCTGCGGGCTCTTTCAGCGGCTCTCTGTTCCTCGGCAGCGTTCTCAGCGGCTATCTTAGCCTGTCTGTCACGTTCCATTTCCTCGCGGCGAAGCGCCTCGTAGTCGGGGAGCTCACCTGTTATAACTATCTTCTTTTTCTTGACGGGCTTTGGCTGCTCCTCATTCATGGGAACAGTGTCGAACACCCTTGTCATTTCCGCAGAAGCCTCTGTGTGCATCACCTCACTGATGATGTTGGTGACTTCCTCCTCGGGCTCTGCTTCGTGAACAGGCTCGGGGGCGTCCTGTGACGGGGGAGCGAATTCCCATACAGCAGGCGGTGTGTCGTCGTTTATAACGGGCTCCTCATCTGTCTGGTGCTTTTCCTCCTCAAGAGCGTGGAGCAGATCATCGACGGACATATCATCGAATTTGCTTTTTCTTGCAGCTCTCGGGGTATTATGGCTCCTTGCAGGAGAGCTTCCGCTGCTTCCGCCGCCGTCCATAAGGCTGTTGAGCATATCGTCAAGATCTTTTCTAATAGCCATTTCGACCTCCAAAAATCAAATAAAATGCTGAATTTATCTAATCTGACCGTTACCGTTTATCAGATATTTTACTGTAGTCAGTTCTGTAAGCCCCATAGGACCTCTTGCGTGGAGCTTCTGTGTAGAAATGCCTATTTCTGCTCCGAATCCGAATTCACCGCCGTCAGTGAAACGGGTGGAGGCGTTGACGTAAACTGCCGCAGCGTCTACCTGTTTCTGGAATTTCTGTGCGTTTTCAAGTGAGCTTGTAACTATGCACTCGGAATGACGGGTGCTGTATTTTCTTATATGAGCGATAGCCTCGTCGATGTCATCGACTACCTTTACGGCGATGATGAAATCGTTGAACTCTGTAGCGTACTCTGTCTCTGTAGCCTTTTCAACGGAATCGCCGAGGATAGCGATAGTTCTGTCACAGCCGTAGATCTTCACATCGTGCTTCTTGAAGCGCTCTGCGATCATGGGCAGGAACTTGTCTGCGATGTCCTTGTGAACGAGAAGGCTCTCGATAGCGTTGCATACGGAAGGACGCTGAGTTTTGGCGTTGTCTGTTATCTCCACAGCCATATCAAGGTCTGCGGAGGCATCAACGTAAACGTGGCAGTTGCCTGCGCCTGTCTCGATAACAGGAACGGTAGCGTTCTTGACTACAGCCTGTATGAGGTTTCCGCTGCCTCTTGGGATAATAACGTCAACATAGCCGTTGAGGCGCATGAGCTCGGTAGTTGTCTCACGGTCGGTCTTTTCGACTACCTGTATCATATCAGCAGGGAGACCTGCCTCCTCGATAGCCTTCCTCATAATGTTTCCGAGGCAGACATTGGAGTTTATAGCCTCCTTGCCGCCCTTTAAGATGACCACGTTGCCTGACTTGAGGCAGAGTGCAGCTGCGTCAACAGTGACATTTGGGCGCGACTCGAAGATTATACCGATAACTCCGAGAGGTACTCTCGTCTTGATTATCTGTAAGCCGTTGGGACGGTTTCCGCCGCCGACTATCTCGCCGATAGGATCGGCAAGAGCGATAAGCTCGTCAACGCCCTTGGCGATGCCTTCTATACGCTTCTCGTCAAGTCTGAGTCTGTCCTGCTTAGCCTCGGTCATGCCGTTTGCCTTTGCATTGGCGATGTCCTTGGCATTTTCAGCGATAATAAGCTCTTTATTAGCAAGAAGAGCCTTTGATATAGCTGAGAGTGCGCTGTTCTTCAGTGAAGTTGAAGCGCCTGCCGCAGCTGCCTCGGCAGCCTTGGCTCTTTTACCCAGTTCCTCTGTATAACTCATATTTACACCTCTTGTATGTATTATTTTTCTTTGAACCATTCCAGCTTTTCGGCAGGTATCACGGTATAGCCGTCTGCATTTCCGCTCTGTCTGAGGTAGACGTTCCTTATGCCTGCCTGTATGATGAGCCTTGCGCACAGCGGACACGGCTTAGCCTGATGTGTTGAGCCGTCCCCGGGATTGATGCCCGTGAGGTATAGGTCAGCGCCTGCGGTCTGCTCCCGTGAGCAGTTGAGCAGGGCATTTGCCTCTGCGTGGACAGCCTTGCACATGGCGTATCCGTCACCCTGATGCATATCAAGGGGCATCCTCGGGCACTCGCCCTTGTCACAGCAGTTCTCCATACCTCTGGGAGAGCCGTTGTAGCCTGTGGATACCACGACGTCGTTTTTGACTATGACAGCTCCGTATTTTCGCTTTAAGCAGGTGCTTCTGTAGGCGAACACCTCGGCACAGTTGAGGTATGTATCGATTTTTGAAACGCGCTCAGCGCCATTTGCGATGACCATAGCTGCTTGTTACTGAGCCTTGAAAAGAGTACCTATCTCCTTGTCCTCAAAGAGGTCGTAGAGCTTTTCGGGGTCCTTTCCGTTCATTATTATCATGTCGATGCCTGCATTCGTAGCTATCTTGGCGGCGGTTATCTTGGTGGACATACCGCCTGTGCCCAGACTTGTTCCTGCGCCGCCTGCCATAGCCTCTATTTCGGGAGTTATCTTCTCGACGAGTGGAATGGGCTTTGCATCGGGATTTGAGCGTGGATCATCGTCATAGAGAGCGTCAATGTCCGACAGTATCAGCAGAAGGTCAGCTCCGGAAAGCTCCGCAACGAGGGCGGAGAGGGAGTCGTTTTCGCCTATTTCAAGCTCAAGCTCATCAATGGCGATGGTGTCGTTCTCGTTAACTATAGGGATAACGTCCATATTCACCAGCTTCTCCACGGTATTCTTGAAGTTGTCGCAGTGATTTGGGTTATTGATGATAGTTTTTGTAAGGAGTATCTGCGCAACGGTGACGCTGTATTTTGCGAACATATCGTCGTAAACGTGCATGAGCTCGCACTGACCGATAGCGGCAACAGCCTGCTTGGTCTTGGTGTCCTTCGGCTTTTCGGGGAGTCCCAGCTTGCCTGCACCCAGTCCCACAGCACCCGATGATACCATGATTATTTCACGTCCCGAGTTGTGGAGGTCTGAGATAACGCGCACCAGATTGGTCATGCGGCGGATATTGAGCTTTCCCGTCTTGTGGGCGAGGGTAGATGTGCCCAGCTTTATGACGATACGCTTTTTTTCGGATATATTTCTCATAGTTCTGACTTCTTTCAGTTGACTTTGTTTTTCGGTGAGCCCTTCTGCCATGCCCTGATGTTATCGCAGACGATGTCCACAAGACGCTGTCTCGTCTCCAGGGGAGCCCATGCAGTGTGGGGCGTGATAACGCAGTTTTTGGCGCTCTTGAGGGGAGTATCGGGGGACATTGGCTCCTTTACGAGCACATCAAGGTATGCAGCGCCTAATTTTCCGCTGTTCAGAGCCTGTGCAAGGTCAGCCTCGTTTACTACGCCGCCTCTTGATGTATTTATCAGCATAGCGGTGGGCTTCATGTGTGTGAGGAGCTCCTTGTTGATGATACCTGCGGTCTTGTCCGTAAGAGGACAGTGGAAGGTGAGCACATCAGCTTTTTCGGCAGCTGTATAGAGGTCTGTGACCTCGTATGGGCAGTCTTTGGGCTGAGTCCTTGTGCTTACCACGATATTCATTCCGAAAGCAGAGCCTATCTCTGCCACCTTGCGTCCGATAGAGCCGAATCCCACAATGGAGAGGGTCTTGCCTGCAAGCTCCGAGGTGGGCACAGGGAAATACGAAAAGGCGGGAGAGCGCTCCCACTCGCCGTTCTTTACGGCGGTATCGTAGTCTCTTATGCGGCTGAAGCGGTCGAGTATGTATGCGAAGGTCTGCTGTGCCACGGCATTTGTGGAGTACTGACCTGCATTGCAGACCACTATGCCCTTCTGTGCGGCATAGTCCACATCCACGTTGTTGTAACCTGTAGCAAAAAGACCGACATATCTGATATTCGGGCAGGCGTCCATGACTTCTTTTGTGATGAGCACCTTGTTGCAGAGGACTATATCTGCGTCACCGATATTTGCGGCAGTCTCCTCAGGCTTTGTGAGGGGGATTATCTTTACCTCGCCAAGCTCTTCAAGCTGAGCTGTGGGGATGTCACCGCTGATATTTACGGTATACCAGTCAAGAACAGCTATCTTCACGGCTTACTTCTCCTCGCTTTTCTTGCTTTCCGCAGCCTTTTCTGTATCCTTTGGCTTGCAAACGAAAGTGGAGATGACAGCTGCAAGAATGAGGACGAATTCGACAGCGCCTATAGCGTAGAAAAGAGTCTTGTTGTCGGAGAGCCACAGTGCAAGAGAGATGGGTACTGCAACAGCAAAGATGAGCTGGAATGGTCTCTTCTGAACTGCGAATCTGTATGCAAAGAAAATTACCGATATAACGGCAAGAGCGATATGCAATGCAAACGGGAATGGGAAAATAGTCGGATTCTCTGCGTCAGAGATCTGTGCCATATAATTGAGAAAATTTGAAATATCCATAGTTACTCCGATCTTCCGTCCTTAACGGCGCTGAGCCGGGGCGGATGGTTTAAAAGTCTGCATAAGTCTGCATATTACAGTATAACACAAACAGCCGGAAAATTCAACTATTCTTTTAAAAAATACACAAAAATTTTATGACGCAAAATCGCAGATTTTCGGCTGTTTTTAACATAGGACTTGAATTTGCCGCCGCTATAACGTATAATATTATTTAGCAGTCAGAATGGAACTGCGTACCTGCTGTTCCGTTAAGAAAGATCTGAAGTATCGAAGGTGGTATTTTATGATATATATGCTTGAAGACGAACAGGGTATCCGGGATTTCGTGCTGTATGCCCTGAGAAACAGCGGCATGGAGGCAGAGGGCTTCGAAACTCCATCTGCTCTGAGAGAGGCAATGGCAAAGGAACTCCCCGAGCTGCTGCTGCTGGACAGGATGCTCCCCGAGGAGGACGGACTGACGGTGCTGAAAAAGCTCCGCAGTGCTCCCGAAACAAGAAAGCTCCCCGTGATAATGCTTACCGCAAAGGATACGGAGCTTGACAAGGTGGAGGGGCTTGACAGCGGCGCTGATGACTATCTCGCAAAGCCCTTCGGCATGCGTGAGCTGATGTCCCGTATAAAGGCGCTCCTGCGCCGCACGGCGGATATTCCCCCTGAGGCGGAAAAGCTGGAGCTTTCGGGACTTTGTGTATATCCCTCAAAGCATGAGGTCTTTGCAGATGGGGAAAAGGTGACACTGACCCTCAAGGAGTACGATATGCTGCTGTTGCTGATGAAAAACAAGGGCGAGGTATTTTCCCGTGACAGGCTGCTCCGTGAGATATGGGGCTACGATTTTTCGGGTGAGAGCCGCACCGTTGATGTTCATGTCAGGACTCTCCGTTCAAAGCTGGGGAGCTGCGGCGAGCTCATACAGACTATCCGCGGAGTAGGCTACAAGGCAGGTGACGATAAGGATGACTAAAAAGATATTTGCAAGCATCGTCACCATATGCGGTATTTCGGTAATGGCAGTAATGCTGCTCATCACGGCTCTGCTGAACGGCAAGACAGCGGACAGCGCTGCCGGGCATGTCAGGAACGAATCCCGCCTCATAGCCTCAGCCGTCGAAAAGGGCGGAAGCGATTACCTCTATCATACCGATTTTGACAAGGATATGCGTGTAACGTGGATAGACAGCGGCGGAAAAGTAAGGTTTGACTCCCATAAGGATGCGGATTCCCTTGAAAATCACGCTGACCGTGAGGAGGTGGCTGCGGCTCTGAAAACAGGTGAGGGAAGCTCTTCACGCTACTCCGAGACCATTATGAAAAAGACCGTCAACTACGCAGTAAGGCTCAGCGACGGCTCTGTCATCAGAGTATCGGGAGTTCACAGCTCCTTTACCGCTCAGCTGCTGAAGCTCATAAACCCCATACTCCTCATTCTTGCAGCTGCCGCACTGTTCTCGGCACTTGCCGCAAGCATGGTATCACGCAATATCGTAAAGCCCATAAACGATATTGACCTTGAACACCCCGACGCTCAGAAGAGCTACAAGGAGCTTGCTCCTCTGCTGGAAAAGCTCCGCACACAGAACAGCAAGGTCAGCCGTCAGATGGACGAGATACAGAGCAGACGTGAGCAGTTCAGCCTTATGACGGAAAGCATGACCGAGGGACTTATAATCGCCGACCCAAAGCTTATGGTGCTTGCCTGTAATACTGCGGCGCTGAAGCTTCTCGGAGCAGGTGATTTCCACAAGGGACAGAGCATCTACTCCCTCAATAATTCCGATATTTTCAGACGCTGTCTGCTGAATGCCTTAGGCGGCAGACGCTCCGAGTGCATACTAAGGACAGGGGGCGGTCAGAGAGAGGTCATCGCCAGCCCTGCAAACAGCATCGATATGGTCTGCGGACTTGTGGTGTTCATCATGGACGTTACGGAAAAACAGGAGCTTGAGACCATGCGCCGCGAGTTCACTTCAAATGTGTCCCATGAGCTGAAAACTCCCCTGACCACTATCTACGGCACGGCGGATATGCTGGCAAGCGGCATGGTACAGTCCGATGATGTGGCACAGTTCGGCGAAAATATCCGAGGTGAAGCCGAAAGGCTCATCAATCTCATCAACGACATCATATCCCTTTCAAAGCTTGACGAGGACTCCGCTCCCCGTGAGAATGAGAATGTTGAGCTCTTTGCCCTTGCAGAGGAGATACTTGACCGCCTTAAGCTGAGCGCTGAGGAAAAGAATATCACCGTGTCCCTGACAGGCGAGAATGTGTCAATGCCGGGAAGCAGGACCATACTCAGCGAGGTGCTTTACAATCTCTGCGACAACGCTATAAAGTACAATGTAAGCGGCGGAAGGCTTGACGTGAAAATAGCCCATGCGCCTCAGAGGGCGATAATAACCGTTGCGGATACGGGTATCGGTATCCCGAAACAGCACATCGGACGCATTTTCGAGCGCTTCTACCGTGTTGACAAGAGCCGCTCACGCAAGATAAAGGGCACGGGGCTTGGACTATCCATAGTCAAGCACGGTATAATGTACCACAACGGTACTGTCCGCGTTGACAGCGAGGCGGACAAGGGAACGGTGTTCACCATCGAGCTTCCCATTGAAAAGAAAAACAATGAGCAAGGAGAAATCATATGAGCAGGACCATTACTGCCGCAGAATTAAAGGATCTGGAGGGGGCAGTGCTTATCGATATACGCGACAGCTCTGCCTTTGAATACGGACATATCAGCGGAGCTGTGAATATACCTCAGGAGCAGCTGCTCACTGCGGAGCTCCCGAAGGACAAAAAGCTGGTCATATACTGCAAGGGCGGTATAGTCAGCGGCGATTCAGCCGAACAGCTCTGCGATATGGGCTATGACGCCTGTGACCTTGCAGGGGGCTATGTTGAGTGGCTGAGAAGCAAAATGGAGCGCCGCGATGTTACTGAGGCTGTGGAGCTGAGCCTGAGAAAAAAATTCAAGAAATCCATATGGTGCAAGTTCACCAAGGCGATAAACGAGTATGAGCTGGTACAGCCGGGAGACAGGATAGCCGTCTGTATATCGGGCGGCAAGGACTCAATGCTCATGGCAAAGCTCTTCCAGGAGCTGAAACGCCACGACAAGTTCCCCTTTGAGGTGGTATTCCTCGTAATGGACCCTGGCTACAGTCCCGAAAACCGCAGAGTTATCGAGGAAAATGCACGTTCAATGTCAATACCCGTCCATATCTTTGAGTCGGATATATTCGATTCTGTGTACAATATCGAGAAGAACCCCTGCTACATCTGTGCAAGGATGCGACGCGGCTATCTCTACAGCCGCGCAAAGGCTCTGGGCTGCAATAAAATAGCTCTCGGACACCACTTCGACGACGTTATCGAGACTATCCTCATGGGTATGCTCTACGGCGGACAGGTGCAGACCATGATGCCGAAGCTCCACAGCACCAACTTCGAGGGCATGGAGCTTATAAGACCTCTGTATCTTGTGCGCGAGGCTGATATAAAGCACTGGAGGGACTACAATGACCTCCACTTCATACAGTGTGCCTGCAAGTTCACCGATACCTGCACTACCTGCGAGCCTGACAGCCGCTCAGTGTCAAAGCGCCTTGAGATAAAGAACCTCATCGCAGAGCTGAAAAAGGTGAATCCGCAGGTGGAGAAGAATATCTTCCGAAGCGTGGAAAACGTCAACGTGAATACGGTCATCGCCTACAAGGACAACGAGGGCGTTCACCGTTTCACCGACAGGTATTGAGTCTGTATGGGATAAGATAAAATAAAATGCCCCTGAGCGCTTTGTAACGTTCAGGGGCAATTTTTACTGCCAGAAGATGATAAGGTCCTCTGCTGTGTCGATAAGGTGTGGAAAGTGTATGAGTATACCGCCGTTGCCTATATTTATGCAGAGCGAAAGTGTGAAGACCACAGTAGCTGCCATTGAAATGCCTGCAAGGATATATCTGCCATTGTTTTCGCGGGGAGCGGCGCAGCTGCGGAAAATCCCTGTCATTGCCGCCAGAAACAGCATGGGCATGAAGTCGAAGACATAATGGGTGACTATTCCACCGAGAGACATATCCAGCCACGCTGTTATAAAGGATACGATAAGGCATATCCATATGAACTGACGTCTGCTGCGGTCAGTCTGCTCCTCTGACTTCTTTCCCAGAGCATGGGGCAGCATGAAGGCTCCGAACATGATAACAGGGAACATGAGCACTCCGCAGCCTGAGGAGACATAGGTATATGCGGTGAAGTTATCCAGATATATGGGAGCTGTTTCGATGAAGGGGAAGGTGTTTCTGAATCTCGGGGGATGAATGAAGTAGTATATTATGGTGTCGGGGATACGTGCAAGTGAAAGACTGTTTGCACCTGCATTGCTTATGGTGAGCTGATATATCGCGCCGAACTGGAAGGGCGAATCAAAACGGGCTGCGTTGTACTTCATAATGAGCACAGCACCTATAGTGAGGGGGACTAAAAAGCTTGCCGCAAGGGCAGTTCTCCACTTAAGTTTCTCCTTTTTGTCAAGAAGTATCCGCCAGAAAAAGGGAACGAGTACAGCTGCGCTCAGTGCTATGGTCGGACGTGAGGCTACACTGAGTGCAAGTGCAGCGCCGCTGACAAACAGCAGAAGGGGCTTGAGCTTCCTGTTTTTGGTATTGACAGCGGTCATTCCTGCGGAGAGACACAGCGTTATGAAGCAAAGTCCTGTGACCGTCGGCAGGGTGTATCGGTCTATGCAGTTGCCTGCGAACCATATCCCGACAGCTGCGGCGGCTGTGGGCATACTCAGCAGGAGAAGGAGCAGGTCGGCTCTGAGCCTGAGCAGCCTTATTGCCGCAAGTATGGCAAGGCACATGAACATGAGCCCCATTATCATAAAGAAATTATTTGCCATTGACATGGATGGAACGTATCCTGTCAGCAGATAATACGGGTAATAGAAGGTGATCACGGGGGCAGCGCCGAAATAGCAGTAGTAATGTCCCTTGTAGTAGGCGTAGTCCCATAGACAATCCACCTTTTTTTCTGCTCTTTCGCTGTCATCGTAGACACTGTCGAGAGTTTCAAGGGCGGGATCAGCTTTGATGTCAAGGTATGAGCTGCCTTCGATAAATGCCTTCAGAGTCTCGGCGTAGGGATCGTCGGAGTAATCGGTATCAGAGCTGTATTCACGGACGACCTGATCGGGGATAGTGAAGAAATAGCCCGTAGATATGGTGAGCAGCATCATGGCTGCCACGGCTATGATGTGGGAGTTCTTTCGCCTGTCATAGGTTATGCCGTATAATCGGAAGATCCTTATGGAGGCAAGCAGCATTGCAGCTCCGAGAAGCACGAAGAAGCGTATATCCGAAAAAGCATAGGCAGGTCTGCTGAGGGCTCTTATATTGCGCAGAGTCACCTCTCTGTCCATGCCGCTGATGTTGATGATAAGGCATTTCAGCTCTTTGTAGGGCTTGAAGCTCATTGAAAGCTTTGTGTGATTTCCACTTACGCGCTTGTGCTGAAGGGTGAATTCGCGGTAAGCAAGGTTGCCGTCCTGAATACTCAGTTTTACGCTGAACGGCGTTATTCCCTCCTTGCCGTCAAGCTCCATTTCTATGTCGTTTACCTTTTCGGGAAGGTCGGTAAATCTGAGGGTGGTATTTCCCTTCATAAGAATGTCATTATCTTCGGTCAGGGAAGCTTCACATTCTATTTTAATATCCGAAGGGGATACGCTCTCATTGACATAGATGGTGCCGAAGCTCTTGCCGTTGAATATGAACACCTCGGCTGCAAGCAGTATCAGAGCCCACACAGCACCTTTTTTCAGCAGTTTGCCAAGTCTTTCGCCTGCATATCTTCCTGCGAGGAGAGCTGAGAATACCAGTAGGCATGAAGCTGTTATGGCTGCGGCGGAAAGTCCGCTTTCTCCGTTTATCATGTTTGACGCGGTCACAGCGCTGAGCAGAAGCGTTATACAGACAAGCACACAGGCTCCGCCGAGGAGCTGCATACGGAATTTCCCTGCTGTTGAGGCAATATTTTTGTCATTGCCTTTTCGTTTCCCGAGAGCAAGCTCGGCTGCAAGGGCTGCACCGAAGCATATGACGGGAATGAGAGCTGATAAGAGCATAGAATGGTTCTCCTTTTTGTGATTTCTGTTGTGTACATTAATTAGTCGAAAAAAATTGCGGTTTCTCTCACTGTTTTTTAAAAATATTTTCAGCAGCTTTATTATTATACGTTAAAAGCTATTTTAAATCAAGGTAAAATATATACAAATTTCTGCGTTGTGTCGAATTTCAGCAGTTTCAACATATATTTCAATGCTATAAATGCTCTTTGCAGAGCCATAATACTGCCACGGCATCAAATTATTTTTAAGGAGATAACAGAAATGAGCGGAGAGGCTCTCGAAGGATTCATGACAGAGCCTGCAAACGGGCTCGGTATCAACCTAAAGCAGGTCTGTAACGGCGATCTTATTTCACGTGAGGCAGGCTCTGCCGGCGGCAGCATGGTCAATGTGATGTGTCTGGTACAGCAATAGCAACTGTCCGCGGGCTTAACCGCTCACTTTGAGGAAGCAACGAAGTGTAAAACAGAAAGTCCCTGCAGCTGTGAACTGACCCCAAAAAGTTAGACAAAGATTTAAAAGAAAATTTATGCAAAGCGACAAAGCGACAAAGCTTGGTCGCTTTGTTGCTTTATGCAGCTTTGGCAAGACGGTATTCAACAGGTGACATTCCATCGAGTTTCAGT
>SFMO01000003.1 GCA_004554385.1 Ruminococcus flavefaciens | reverse complement strand
GTCTAAAACTATCGGAGAGAACTACACCGAGGAACGCATCAAGGAGCGGATTGCCGGACGGACGCCCCGAAGAAGCCAAAGACAGACCACGCCGAAGGGCATCTCTCTCATCGGAGATATTCAGGAGCGGATCAGGCTCATCGACAGCAAGGGTTACGAGCATAAAGCAAAGCTCACTATCCTCAAGGAAGCGGCACGGACGCTCAACTATCTCACGGAAAACAACTTGCTCCAATACGCCGATCTTGAGAAGAAGGTCGAGGATGTTCACAGCTCCTATGACCGTACCGGTAAGGAACTGAAAGGCGTTGAAGCACGTCTGCGGGAAGTCCAGCCGCTTATCAAAAACATCTCCAACTACCAGCGCCTCAAGCCCGTATATGACGCATTCCAGAAGGCAAAAGACAAGCCGGGTTTCAAAGCAAAGCACGAAGCCGAGCTTGTGATTTTCGAGGCGGCACGGAGTACATTGCTTGCGATGCAGGGAGATGAAAAACTGCCGAGCTTGAAGACGCTGCAAGCGGAACAGCAGAGACTTCTTGAAGAGCAGCAGCGGCTCTACGATGAACGCGCAACGCTCAAAAAGGAGGCGCGGATCATCGACACCATGAAGGCAAACGTAGATATTTTTCTCAAGCCGAGTGTAGTCCAAGAGTCTGAGCAAATTCGAGATAATCAGAGAGAATAACAAAAGACTGTGCTGGTTTTTTGACCGGCACAGTCTTTCCCTTTAGCTGTATATCATCCAAATCGAAAACGATGAACGTCTCGTGCAAATCGGTCGTATTCACCCAAAGTTTACGAAACTCTATTGAATAGCAGACTTTCTTGTGCTATAATATAAGTTAGGTTTATTTTACATACTTTGCTGAGGTGAAAGTCATGAAAGCAAGCTACAAAAAGTTGTGGAAACTGCTCGTCGATAAGGAAATGAGCAAGGGTGATCTTCATAAGGCGTCCGGTCTTTCTTCAAGCACAATGACCAAGCTCAGAAAAGGTGAAGACGTGTCAATGGAAGCTCTGAGAAAAATCTGCATTTGCCTTGACTGCAATATCGGTGACATCGTGGAGTTTGTCCCTGACAACACAACACAGTCCTAAATATGGGACAGGCAATATGATACAGTATGCTATTAGGAATGGAGCAAATATAATGGATCAGACGCACCCTTATAACGGCAGCTTAACTGCTGAACAGTTTCTCTTCTACGAGATAAGAATTGCCGCAAAATACTATGTTTCCGGCTTGAAAATTGATGAGGCAATCGAGCGGATTAAGAAGGATAACCTCTTTCAATATCCAACAGAGAGACAGGTTTCCCGTTTGGCAAGAGCCTGTTATAAGCGGCTGGACGCGCTCGGCAACGAACAGCTTGTTCACGAGCTTGCCTCTGCACCAAATGATATTGCAAAGCAGATCAATCTATACGCGGTGATGAGGTATAATCGTCTGGTCTGGGAGTTTATGATTCAGGTTATAGGCGAAAAATACCGCAATCAGGACATGAACTTCTCAAGGAAAGACATGAATGCGTTCTTTTCCAGACTGCAAGCACAGGATGATTCTGTTGCCGCTTGGAGTGATGCGACAATCACCAAAATCAAAAGTGTTCTCGTTCGGATGCTGATAGAGACAGGGTATCTGGATGGGCTGAAAGACACCACGCTGAATCCCGTTTTTCTCTGTGAAGAGCTTGAACGAGGTATCGAAGCAAACAACGATTATGATGCACTTTCGGCATTTAATTACTTTAGATAGATAGGCGGACACAAACATGATTAAACAGGAGTTGGACCGGATCAAAGAGCGTATCTCGAATAAGGACTTCCTTGAAAACAAAGGACTGAGCAATGAGGTTGGTATCCATGTTTTCTGCTACAAAGCGGAGGATGAGTTGATCGTTCAGGATTATATCCGCAGATTGAAAAGCGAGGCGAACACGCCATATCGGATTATTGAGTGCGACCTTTATGAAGTGTTTCTCTCCCTTTTGGAGGACAAGCGCATTCTGAAATCAGTTGCAGGGTTAGAAGAAAAACGAGGCAAAAAGTATCTTCTGGATCAGTTGCAGAAGATCGCCACACCGGAAGCT
>SFMO01000052.1 GCA_004554385.1 Ruminococcus flavefaciens | reverse complement strand
TCGTAAACTCGCTTAATAATATAAGAAATGATATTTGTACATCGCTTACAGCGCGATAAGTACGCCGAGCCCATGAACGGGATTCCAAAGGGACTGTGTTCCTTTGGCGGTGTCCAGAGGCAGGCTTAACCAGCCCGTCCCCTCTGTCAGCTTCGCTGACATCTCCCCATTTTATGGGGAGTCACCTCTGGTCGCTGTTCACAGCTTTCAGAGAACAGCGAAACAATACGAAAGCGCCCTGCAAGAGAGGGCGTCCCTTAACGGGGTGATGTGGTCATCGCCACCTGCAAATATATTTTGATTTATCTCACTCATATTATAACATGTTTTTGCGCTGATGTCTATAATGAATTTGTGAAAAATGCCATATGAATAATTGTGTATTATTCAGCGTTTAATGTTTGTCGATAAATTTTTATCGTGAAATTTACACAGCAGGAAGGCTGAAAGCGATAGGGGTTTATGTTTAATCATACAATTTTTAATGATAAACGATAAAAATGCATTGACAAACGTTAACTGCTGTGGTATCCTGTAATCACAGGAGAGGGAACAGCTCCGAAAAACGATGTGATATGAAAAGGAGAATAATTATGAACAACGAGAAATTAACTTCAAAGATCAAAAATATCAGCAGGATATCTGTAGTCGGACTGATAGCATATATCGGAATTGCGGCATACGCCATGTTTCCTTCGGCAAAAAAAGGCTTCATTGACGGCTGGAACTCTGTTGATGACGAAGCCGATATAGCAGTATGGGCTGCATTGCTGGGATTTGTCTGCGCTGTTGCAATGCTGACGGCTCTTGTTATTACAATAGTTGCAGGCTTGCAGCTTCTCTTCGGCATGAGTAAGGGAGCTTCGCCCTTTACGGAAAAGATAAGCCGTGCTATCAAAAATATGGGCGTGAGCCTTATGGTCTATGAGGTCACAAGAGCAGGATTCTACTATCTTTCCGAGGGTACATTAGAAATTGGTATGCTGTGGCTGGCAGGACTTGTACTCTACGCATTTTCTCTGGTATTCCGCTACGGAACGGTATTGCAGAAGGAGTCAGATGAAACTCTCTGAGCAGAAAGGACGTGAGTCTATGGATAAAAAACAGCTTACGCGGAAAATACAGCGGATAAGCCGCATAAGCCTCATAGCTATGGTGGCTTACGGAGCGATGAATATCCTCGGTATGTTCCCCGAAAAGCGTTCCTACATCATTAATACAAAGGAGCACAGCCTGTTTGAGAACATCATCGGCGGAATAGCTGTCATAGCGGTCATATTCTGCGTTATTGCAGGCTTTGTCACGGCTTTTATGCTGCTGAACGAGCTGGGCAGGAGAAGAACTCCGTTCACGCGTAAAATAAGCAATTTGCTGCGGAATTTAGGCGCTTACATGATAATAATTGAGATAGGGAAGATCATATGCATATTCATTGCGGCAAGGAAGATAAGGGTAGACCTTTTCTGGTTCGCAGGACTGGTGCTCTACGCGTTTTCGCTGGTATTCCGCTACGGCAAGGACCTGCAGAAGCTGTCCGACGAAACTCTGTGAGGTGAGGGGATATGTCAATAATTTTAAGACTTGACCGCGTTATGGCGGACAGAAAAATGAGCCTCAATGAGCTCAGTGAACGTGTTGGGGTAAGCAACGTCAATCTCTCAAAGCTGAAAACAGGCAAGGTCAGCGCAATACGCTTCTCGACCCTCAATGCCATTTGCAAGGCGCTGAACTGTCAGCCCGGAGATATTCTCGAATTCATCGACGACGAGTGACAGGTGAGGAGCTGCGATGGATAAAATGCCGAAATTTTGGGTGAATTTTTGTAGCAATCGATAATTGATACTTTTTTCCCTGTGTGATATAATAGTTATGAACTTTTTTTGAACAGGGAGGCTGAGCTATGAAGGCAGGCATAATCGACAGCTCCAATAAGACAGGTTTTTGGGAAAATACCATTGGTGAAGAGTTTGAATACAGCATAGCTTCCGATGTGAACAAGCTGGAAAAATGCGATATAATCCTTGTGTCGGAGGAATACTGCACAGGCTCTATAGGTACGGTCATCGCCGATATACAGACCTATGAGCGGTTCAGAGATGTTCCCGTTGCCGCTGTTACCTCTGAGTGCAGCTGCGAGAATCAGGAGATACTTCTGGGTATGGGCTTCGACGACGTCATAAGGCTTCCCATCAGCGGACAGCTCCTTATACGCAGGCTCCGCGGCATTTCCGCGCTTTCTCTCCGCGAGAATTCCGAGCACATGATGAATATCGACAGCATTATGGAGATAAACGACGGCGATTCGGGAGCATACTGCGTCCGCTCCGTTGATTTCACGAATATATTCCGCTTCGTGCTGAGAGTCCTTGAGAGAACTCAGAAAAATGCACAGATGCTGGTAATGAAGCTGGAGCACTTCGGCGACAAGACGGCTGCGGAGAACAGAAAGACCATGAATATCCTTGCAGAATCCGTCCGCAAATGTCTCAGACGCGGCGATATGTCGTCGGTATGCGGTGACGACAGAGTGGTCATACTCCTTATCGGCGCTGACGACGAGGGCGGACATCTTGTGGCAAGCCGTATCGTCAGCAGCTTTTACAGCGAGTGCTCCGATGAGAGCTATGAGCTGAGCTATGACATAAGAGAGGTACGCACGGCAGGCTGAAGCATGGCAGCTGAGCGGATATGCCGATGAATATAAAAGATACCGGACCTGTAATAAGAAAGATTTTCATATAGCAGTTTTAAGCCATGGTATTTCTGGTGCAAAGTCAGAAGTACCATGGCGTTTCTATTGACAGTGCATAGGTGACGTGCTATAATGGTTACTAACATAAACCTGAATTTAGCGTAGTAACTTGCGGAACCCATGAACGGGATTCCAAAGGGACTGTGTTCCTTTGGCGGAGTCCAGAGGCAGCGCCTCTGGTGGGGTGTGGGGCAAAGCCCCGCAGTTACGAAGCGCTCCGCAAGGGTGAATTCCGAAAACAATCC
>SFMO01000051.1 GCA_004554385.1 Ruminococcus flavefaciens | reverse complement strand
TTAATAATATAAGAAATGATATTTGTACATCGCTTACAGCGCGATAAGTACGCCGAGCCCATGAACGGGATTCCAAAGGGACTGTGTTCCTTTGGTCAGGTCAAGGGCTGACAGCCCTTGTGGGGTGTGGGGCAAAGCCCCACAGTTACAAAGCGCCCCGCAAGGGTGAATTCCGAAAACAATCCAGTGGACTGTTTTTGAAAGAGGGACGATGTGGTCATCGCCCCCTGCAAATATAAATTTTGATTTAATGCTTTACAACTCTGAAAAAAGGTGCTATAATATCTATGAGCTGTGTTCAATGGCGAGCGCAGCAATTAAAAGGAGGTCTTTAATATGGAAAAAGTAAGAATCGGAATCTCAGGCTACGGCAACCTCGGAAGAGGCGTTGAACTGGCTATCCGACAGAACAACGACATGGAGCTGGTCGGTATCTTTACCCGCCGCGATCCATCAACAGTAAAGCCCCTCACAGCAGGAGCTAAGGTCTACAGCATTGCAGATGCTGAGAAAATGACAAATGATATCGATGTTATGATAATCTGCGGCGGAAGCGCTACCGATCTTCCTAAGCAGACTCCTGAAATGGCTAAGCTCTTCAACGTTATCGACAGCTTCGATACTCATGCACGTATCCCCGAGCACTTCGCAAACGTTGACAAGGCTGCTAAGGAGAGCGGTCACCTCGCTCTCATCTCACTCGGCTGGGATCCGGGTCTTTTCTCACTCAACAGACTCTACGCAGAGTCCATTCTTCCCAACGGCAAGAGCTACACATTCTGGGGCAAGGGCGTAAGTCAGGGACACTCAGATGCTATCCGCCGTGTTGAGGGTGTTAAGAAGGGTATCCAGTACACTGTTCCGATAGAGTCAGCTATGGAAGCTGTCCGCAGCGGCAGCCAGCCCGAGCTCACAACCCGTCAGAAGCACCTCAGAGAGTGCTGGGTAGTTGCAGAGGAAGGCGCTGATCTCGCTAAGATCGAAAACGACATCAAGACAATGAAGAACTACTTCGATGAGTACGATACAACCGTAAACTTCATCAGCGAAGAGGAATTCAACGCTAAGCACAACAAGATGCCTCACGGCGGCTTCGTAATGAGAAGCGGTCTCACAGGCGACGGTGAGAAGACACACCAGATGATAGAATACTCACTCAAGCTGGAGTCCAACCCAGAGTTCACAGCAAGCGTCCTCGTTTGCTATGCAAGAGCTCTTGCAAGACTCAAGGCTGAAGGCGCAACAGGCTGCAAGACAGCTTTTGATATTGCTCCTGCATATCTTTCAAGACTCAGCGGTGAAGAGCTCAGAGCTTCAATGCTTTAATATTATCACAATAACGAAAAAGTACGGAAACCCATCGTTTCCGTACTTTTTTTGTTCTATACCTAATATATCATGACAGATACCGTCAAAACAGGATATCCTTGAAGCACAACTGGGGCTTGTTATTGTCAAAATCCCAGCTGTGATATGCGTCGCCGTGGCAGAATTCCTTATGCTCACACTTTGAACAGACCTCGTTATCGTCTGAAAGATCACGGCGGAATATCTGGAATTTGTTCTTCCAGACCTCACTGAATCTGTCAGTGAGGATATTTCCCTGTACGAACTCGGGGCGGCGCTCTATATCGAGACATGCAAGAATATCGCCGTTTGCGGTTATACTTGCCGTGTAGAGTCCTGCTGTACAGAGGTAATACCAGTCACGGACCTCTCTTTCATATTCCATGCCGAGGTAGTGGCTGCAGCCATAGCAGACAGGCTCGCCTGCTATACGCTTGTTTCTGATGAATTCAAAGAGATACTTGTAATCATCGGGAGTGAGAATGAGCTCGGGGTGATCCTTGGCGCGTCCCATAGGCTCCATATTTACAACTCGCCATGAGTCTATGTCCATTTCGTTGAAGATCTTGAAAAGCTCGTCCAGCTCGCGTATACTCTTATGAGTTACAACGGTAGTAACCTGAACGCTCTCAAATCCGCCTGTACGGATAAGGCTCTCGATACCGCTCATAGCTCTTGAATAGCCGCCGGGAGTTCTTCTGAACTCATCGTGAGTGCTTTCAAGTCCGTCGATACTAACGGAAATAGTAGCCATACCTGTTCTTTTCAGCTCACGGGCAACGTTGTCATCAATAAGTGTGGCATTGCTTGTCATTCCCCACTCAAAGCCCAGCTCATGGGCAGCCCCCATGATGTCAAAGAAGTCCTTTCTGAGCAGAGGCTCTCCGCCTGTGATGTCCAGCATCTTGCCCTTGGTGGTCATATCCTCCTTGACCTGCTGAAGAAAAGTCCTGTACTGTTCAACTGTCAGCTCATCTGAGGTAACATCTCCGCACTTGCTTCCGCAGTGGAGACATCTCTCGTTGCAGCGTACAGTAAGCTCAAGGAAAAGATTTCTCAACTGAGGCTCCTTCATAAGCTTCTGGCGGTAATCCCTCATCTGTCTGAGGTGGTCAAGCTTCATTTTTTCATCAAGCATGTATTACTTCTCCTCTGGTGTGATTTCTTCAGCAGTAGTATATGTAGTTTCATCAGGATCGATATACTGAGCATTTACACTTCTTGCAGGCATGATACCGTAAAGAGTAACAGTAGTCACCCTTCCCGGTTTATATGTAGTTGTGGTAGTAGTCTCGATGTCCTGCTCGTTATTTGCAGATACGGTCTCAATGGTCTTGCTTCTCATGAAGTCCCAGTTGCCGTCGTTAAGGCTGTCTATCTTGCCGAGAAGGAACTGCTGGAGGCGAACCAGGTCAGCAATATTTACCTTGCGGTCAAAATTGACATCGGCATAGTTATCTGAATAGAATGAGCGGCTCTGTCCTGAAACAAGGAGTTTTCTGAGAGCTACAAGGTCAAAGATATCAACGTTATTATCCTCGTTTACATCACCAAGGCGATTATAAGGCACAGTAGGACCATAGAGTATCTCTACGGTAGTTGTGGTAGTCGTCATCAGCCACTCAGGAAGAGATGTAGTTGTTGATGTCAGAGATTCATCTATGAGAGCTGTAGTATTTACGGTTGTCGTCGGAGGCGGACCGTATACAGTCGCCATGGACTTTGTTGTAGCCTTAAGGATATTCTTGCCAACTCCTTCAGCGCTGATGTCATCTGAATTATCATTGTTGGTGTTGGTATCGCCGAATGAGAGGCTCTCAACAGGCTCAAGATTTGGCGTGAGACTGTTTCCGTCCTCTGCAACAGCAGGCATTGCCGCCATATTTGCAGCTGCGAACATAGCTGCGGTAAGAAGTGTGTGTATCGTTTTCTTCATGTTTAATTACTCCTCTCATTATTTCTCAGTGCTAAAAAGATCATTCCTCTTCTGATTCGATCTGTGTATCTATGTTTTCTTTGGTTTCAGAGACCGCCTGCTCTATAACATCTACAGCAGGCTTTATACCGTAGAGACTTATGACTATATCCTCTCTCGGATCATAGGGGAAAGCCGTTGCAGTAGTAGTCTCTGTGGTAACAAAAGGCTTTTCTTTATCATCAGCTGCTATAGTTTCCACAGTCTTGCCTGACATCATCATTTTACTTCCGTCAATATCAAATGAATCTATCTTTCCCAGAAGGAACTTCCTGAGAAGGGTAAGATCAGCGATATTCACCTTATCGTCCTGATTTATGTCAGCATTATGTATCATACGGAAATTATCATAGGACGAAAACTCCATACCGTTTATAAGCATCTTTTTCAGAGCAACTTCGTCGAATATATCGATCCGGTCATCAATATTAATGTCACCGAAATCCCGCATGCTCATTACAGGGCCGTAAAGAGGCTGAGGTGCAGTGGTCGTTGTCGTAAACAGCCACTGTTCGTTAGTCGCAGCGGTCGTTGTAACATCCGTATCCTCACGTCCGGGAACAGACCAGCCGTAATTCTTCCAGTCGTCAGAATGACGGTTGACGTCAAACACGGACTGAGCACCATACATATCATACTGAGTCTGAGATGCGATCTTCTCCAAATCGTCCCATGCAGGATTATAAAATTCCGATTCTTTAGTGTTTTCCCATTCCCACTGGTCGTCAGGGGAAGGCTGCTCCGCCGAGGAAGGCATAGCAGAAAGATTAGCTGCTGCGAACATAGCAGCAGTGATAACTGTGCGCAAAGTCTTTTTCATAGAAACACATCCTTAAAAAAGCAATGTCATATAATAAATGTACTGAATGATGGAAGTTTTTCTCTTTACTTTCCATTTTTGTAGGCGTGCACAAATAATCAACGTCTGAATTGTGCAATTCTACTCTCCGAAGCTCTCAGGCGGACCGTATACAAGCTGTATCTTGTCCTCCTCGGGAGAATACGGCACGGTTTCCTCTTCTATATCTTTCTTTTCTGTTACAGGCTCAGTAATTGCGTCAGTGATAAAGCTCTCCGTAGGCGGCGGTCCATAAAGTGCAGGTACCGTCACAGGCTTGGTCGCTGTTGTTGTGACCTCCTCAGTCACAGGAGGGCCGTATTCCGTCTGCATCGGCTCTGTAACAACTGTAGTGGCTTCTGTTACAGGCGGTCCATAAACGTCCTGAACATTATCGCTGCCGTGGTCGCAGCCGCCAAGCACAGCCGCCCCTGTAAGTACAGCAGCCATAAGAGCAGTTTTCTTAGTCTTCTTCATAAGCCGCCTCCTTGATAAGAATTACTTATATTTTACTCCAAATACTGCCCGTTGTCAACCGAAAACCGCATAAAATCGAGATAAACCGCCGATTCAAGAACTATTGCACAATTATATGCCTCCATAATTGTATTATATAACGAATATATTCTTTAACCAATTCACATTCAATACTTTTTTACAGAAAAAGCTCCCACATTTCAGACGCCTCCTCTTAACGAAAAAACATGGTTACCGTGCCTGAAATTTCAGTCTCGTAAATGTAACCTGCGTTCCGCCGGAGGGGGCACCCTTTGTAGGAGCGATCTGTTTATTCATCTTCGTCTTCATCGTAAAAGACGTTATAGCTTACTGCGCGGTGGCTGTAGGTACTCAGCACCAGTCCGATAATAGCGTACATACTTATCATAGCGGTACCGCCTGCGCTGAGGAATGGCAGCGGAACTCCGATAACAGGTGCTACCTTGAGCACCATTCCGATATTCATTATACAGTGGGTAAGGATAAGTCCGAAAGCGCCCATGCATATGAATTTTCCGAGATGGTCACGGCAGACACGGCTGTCGCCGAATATCTTGAGGCAGATATATGCCAGAATAATGATAAGTCCCATTGTGCCGATAAATCCGAAGACCTGTCCTGCATAGGTAAATATGAAGTCATTGTGTATCTCGGGAACTGTAATATAGTCATCAGGCTTGCCGAAAAGTCCCTTTCCGAAAACTCCGCCTGATTTCAGTGCAGCAAGTCCAAGGTCCTGCTGATACTCGATATACTCGGGATCTGTTCCGGGGTGGAAGAGAATGAGGATACGCTTTTTATGGAACTCGCTGAGTGCGAAGAACCACATTCCAGCAACACCTGCCGCGATCACAAACGGCGCAGCAACGAGATATTTCCACGAGATCTTTGCCGAGCATATCATAAATGCGAAGATACCTGCGAACACGATAGCCGTTCCGTAGTCGCCCTGCAAACCGACGATGCCAATAGGTATCATGCCGTGTATCAGTATCAGCAGCATATGCAGGGGCTTGTTCATTTCCTCCTCATCGCGGGACAGATGATAACCAAATGTGAGTATAAACGCCAGCTTCAGCACCTCCGAGGGCTGGAACTGGATAAAGCCCAGATTGAGCCATGCCTGGTCGTCTGCTCCCTCACGCCGATAACCCAGCGAGGTAAATGTCAGGGCGGTCAGTGCAAGGACTACAGGAACAAATACCACCCACAGCTTTACCAGCTTGCGGTAGTCGATAAACGAGATTATCACCGCTGCCGCAACTCCTGCCACCATTGAGAATGCCTGTGTCTTCCAGTAGCTTGAGCCAACAGTCTCAAGAACCTTGTTATGTGTTATCGAATATATCAGCAGAGTACTTATAGCGGCACATAGAGTTACCGCAAAAAGCAGACCTCCGTCGATACTGTGCTTACCCGAGGGTAATTTTTTGAATGCCGATTTCATTGTTTCTCCTTTGTTTTATCTTTCTTTTTCATTACATCTGAAGATCCTGCAGCGTTTCTCGGAACGCTCATTCATTCCAGTATTTACGGTCAAGGCTTCTGAACTGTGCAGCTGCTGCAACGTGCTGCTTCTTAATAACCTCAGAGCCGTCTATATCCGCAATAGTACGCGACACCTTCAGTATTCTGTCATAGGCTCTTGCGCTGAGTCCGAGCCTGTCGAAGACGTTCTTCATCAGAGTTTCCGCCGAGTCGTCCATAGGGCAGAATTCCTGTAATTTATCAGGAGTAATCAGAGCGTTGCAGGTTATACCCGTGTCTCTGAAGCGCTCCTTCTGTATCTCTCTTGCAGACATAACGCGCTTCCTGATCTCTGCCGAGCTCTCCTCCTTAGCCTTTGAAGAAAGGTCTCCGAACTCCACGGGAGCCACTTCGATGTGAAGGTCAAAGCGGTCAAGGAGCGGTCCGGATATTTTGGAAAGGTAGCCTGTGACCTTATTCTTAGGGCATATGCACTTGCGCTTAGGGTGACCGAAGTATCCGCATGGACACGGATTCATAGCGCCTATGAGCATTATCGTACATGGGTATGTCACCGTTCCCGAAGCTCTTGCTATAGTCACCTTTCTGTCCTCAAGGGGCTGACGCAGGATCTCAAGGGTCTTGCGGTCGAACTCCGCAAGCTCGTCCAGAAAAAGCAGACCGTTATGGGCAAGGGATACCTCACCGGGATGTGGCACAGTTCCGCCGCCTGCAAGACCTGCCGATGATATGGTATGGTGGGGCGAGCGGAAGGGCCTTTTGGTTATTATAGGCATTTCGGGAGTCAGCAATCCCGAAATCGAGTGTATTTTTGTGGTTTCAAGTGCCTCTTCAAAGGTCAGTGGCGGAAGTATGGAAGGCATACGCTTTGCGAGCATGCTCTTTCCGCTTCCCGGGGAACCTATGAGCAGGGCATTGTGGCCTCCTGCCGCAGCTATCTCCAGAGCCTTTTTGGCGGACTGCTGACCTCTGACATCTGCAAAATCAAGCGGATCGTTGTATGCAGCCTCAGGCGGTATATAGTGCTCGCTCGGGGAAAGAAGCTCCTCATTGCGGAAATGTCTGATAAGCTCCTCGGCATTATGAACTCCGTAGATGTCTATGCCGTCAATGACCGAGGCCTCCTTAGCGTTCTCAGCAGGCACGAATACGGACTTTATCCCTGTCTCACGGGCAAGCATGACCATGGGCAGAACTCCGTTTATGCGGCGTATATCACCGTTGAGTGAGATCTCTCCTATGAATGCCGAGCCGTCAGTTTCCTCCGTTATCATTCTCATACCTCGGAGAACTGCCATAAATATAGCCATATCATGGACTGAGCCGCTCTTTTTGGTATCGGCAGGAGCAAGATTTATCATTACAGAAGCCACAGGAAAGCTTATACTGCACGAACGCAGAGCCGCACGTATACGCTCACGGCTCTCCTTAACGACAGTATCGGGAAGTCCGACGATCTCAAACATCGGATTTCCGCGGCTTATGTCTATCTCTACATCCACAGGAAAGGCATTCAGTCCGAAAAGACCGAGACTTGACACCTTTGCAAACATAGTATCCCCCCTTATTTTAGTTTTAACGGGCTAAATGAAATTATTTCCTCTTTTCCTGATCTCGGTCTGAACTTGTCTTCTATATCAGCCGAGCGTTTCACACTTGTCGGATCCAGCGAAGGCATATTGCTCAGACTGTTCACATGATTCTGAGAAATAATGGGCTGAACGTTCACAGGAACGGCAGAAGCAGAGCTCTGCTGATTGACCTTATTATAGTAAGACATGCCGCCTCTTGTTTTTATATATGAAGGATAGCCGTATTTATCATCGCTTTCTGCAAGCACAACGCTGAAGTTTGGAAAGCCTTCTGTTTCTGAAAGCTGTTCGTAATCTCTCTTGTCCTTAAAAGAGCGGCTGCAATAGTACACTCCCAGGATCGCGATTATCAGGGTCGCGACATCGATCCCTGAGAGACTTGCAAGAAGCGAGCTCAGAAGCAGAGCGAAGTAAATAAAGAACAAAATCTCACCGAAGATCTTGCGTTTTCCCATATTGAGGCTCGCAAATACTATCAGAACTCCACAGCACAATGCCTGTGTCAGTGCAAATCCCTGACTTAAATTGAATGGTCCCTTGCTTATCTCCTCACTGTTGAAGATCATAGGTATCCACCCAACAACATGTAAAGGTATGCGAAAGAGCGACAAGCCTCCCATGATGACACCTGACACAAGAGTAAAAAGGAACACTCTGAAGCAGTTTGCGTTTATACTGTCCATTCTGCCGCGGCATATAGGAAAGTGAGCATGATTCGGCTTTTCACGCAGCTCCTCGTTCATATAATAATCCATTTAAGTCTCCCAAGTATAGTATAAATCATAATTTATATTTGTAGGTGGCAATGACCACATCGCCCCGTGCCTTGACGTTTGATTTTTCGGGCTGATGTTGTCATCAGACCCGTTAAGGGACGCCCTCTCTTGCAGGGCGTCCCTCTTTCAAAAACAGTCCACTGGACTGTTTTTGAAATTCACCCTTGCGGAGCGCCTTCGTATTGTTTCGCTGTTCTCTGAAAGCTGTGAACAGCGACCAGAGGTGACTCCCCATTTTATGGGGAGATGTCAGCGAAGCTGACAGAAGGGACGGGCTGGTTAAGCCTGCCTCTGGACACCGCCAAAGGAACACAGTCCCTTTGGAATCCCGTTCATGGGCTCGGCGTACTTATCGCGCTGTAAGCGATGTACAAATATCATTTCTTATATTATTAAGCGAGTTTACGA
>SFMO01000050.1 GCA_004554385.1 Ruminococcus flavefaciens | reverse complement strand
TTCCGTTATTCAGGATCATAGTGATGTTATCGCCGTTCTGTTCAAATGTAAAGCTCTTTTCGGGAGCACCGTTCTGATAGCGGATACTACCTGATTTTAAAGTTTTGAAGTTGTAGTATGCGTCATTTTCTCCGCCGTTTTTTGCCCACCATACTCCTGTTTTCAGATGAGAGATATCACTGCCCTCTGACATTATCTCTGTGGCATTGAAAGCTCTGTCCACAGCTGATATGAAGTATTCATCGAGGTCGGTCACATCGTAAGTTACAGAGATTTTTCCGTTGCCGTCCTGATATCTGTATGCAGGGAGAATGTCTGAGAAATCGTATGAATTATAGATGTTCTGTTCAATTTCATCAGCAGTTCCCATGATAAAGTTTAAAACGAAAGAGTCTGTTCTGATAGTGTTTTCAGGAGCGCCGTCTATAGGCATATAGTAAGCATTCAATGCAGCGCGGACAGTATTCATCTCAGTCAGCGGCTGGCTGTCGGCAGTATATTCTCCAGCTATTCCGCCGTTTCCCTTGCCTAAGATGTAAATGCCGTCAAGATGGTCATCGGCAGAAGTGATCTCAAGAAGTTTTCTGCCGTTTTCTTCCTTTGGCTTTATCTCAAGTGTCGGTGCAGTTTTGTCGATAACGACAGGGAACTCAAATGACTGAGGATCATCTTTTGCACCGTCATAGAATACATAACCCTCTATTACTCCCTTGTATTTGCCTTCGGGAAGCTTTGTGAGATCTTCTTCTGCAAAATATCCTGAGACCATGTGTGCAGGAAATACAGAGTCCTCATCGGAATTTATAACGAGGTTATTGTCGCTGTCATAGATCTTTAATCCCGAAACGTGTGCAGATCTCAGCAGACTGTATTCTACTGATGCCTTTTCAGCCATTCCGTCACCGTTGGGTGAGAGGTAAATGTTTTCAGAGGAACACTTATCAAGAGCGGCGTTATATTCATCGTCACCATGCTCGGAAAAGAAAAAAGGATTCATAAACATATTTTCTTTCTCTTCATCAGTGAGTCTTTCGGTAAACTGATATACAGCCTCGGCAATACCTGCAAAGGAATGCATAGCATCAAAAATGCCTTTGCCTGTATAAGTAGAGTATTTATATGGCTCAAGGTACATTGTACCATTATGGAAGATCGGCACTTTTGCCCAGTCTCCGTAGAAGCCGAGGACAGGTATGGAGATATCACAGCAGTTTTCTGCGCCGCTGAGAACAAGATAACCCTCAACAAAGAAGCCGTTAGGGAAAGTAGTGCTGTGTGAGTTAAGATCTTCGTCGGAAAGCTGTGCATTTACGGTAACTTTTCGTGTCTCGTTTGCATTTGCTTTAAGCAGTCCGGAAAGATCAGCCGTAACACCGATATTGCTTGCGCCGCTGATATACATCTTGCCCGATTCATCGCCCTCTAAAGCAGCGCCGTCCTCGGCTGTAAGGACAAGCTTAGCCTCCTTGAATTCAACGTCCTCATCGGTGAAGTTATTGATATCAATGTCAAAGCTGAGCTGAGAAGTGAGCTTATCCTTCAGCTCTACCTTTGCGAGACCTGTCTCACCTGTGAGGATAACTCTGTCATTGAGTACATTTTTCATATTGACAAGTCCTGCGCCCTGACGTCTCGGACTCTCGTATACATCATCGTTTGAGAAAAGAACGGCGGAGTTCATCATAAGATTTTTGAGGAATGTTGTTTTTTCAGCACCCGCCAGCTCTGAGCCGTTCTTTTTGAGATACTGATCCAGTACAGCGGCACAGCCTGCAACATATGGCGAAGACATAGAAGTACCGCGTTCCTGCTTGATCTTGTTGTCATATGCGGCAGACGAAACTTCGCCGCCGATACCTGCGATATCAGGTTTGAGGGTAAGGTCTGATGCAGGGCCGAATGAGCTGAATTCGCTTATTCCGCCGTCAAGCGGAGAAACAATGCTTAATGTACTGTCAAGGCGTATTTTTCCTGACTCAGCCTCTTTCATCTTTGCTCCGTTATTCAGTGAGATAAATGCGGCAGGGAAAGGAATTCCGTTCATCTGCATTGATATGAGTTCGTCTTCTTCGAGGTTGTCGCATACGATCATTGCAATAGCTCCTGCCATTTCAGCATTCATTCCCTTTTCAAAGAACATCAGGTCGCCTCTGTCGATAAGGGCGATCTTTCCGGCAACATCTTTGCCCTCAAAATCCTCAGGCATACCGATACCGCAGTATACATATTCATATACGCCATCACCGAGCAGATCGCTGATATTACCTGATGTACTGCTGTTAAATGGTATCTCATCATCAAGCCCTTCTATCTTGAAACAAGGGTCATGGGAGAAAGCGTTATTTGCGGAAGCAACAGTGAAAGCTTCTTTGAGGACAGAAGGTGATCCGATAGTATTGGTATCGGGGAAAGATGTATCCATATCAAGATAAACGCCTTGTTCGATAAAGTTATTGCTGTCGTTGCCTGCGGCTGTAACGACCATGATACCTGCGTTGTTGAGTGATGCAATAGTATCCTTGCATGGGATATTATCAAGATTGGGTTCTATCCCTCCGAAACTGAGATTGATAACATCTGCCTTAAGCTTTGCAGCGTCTTCAAGTGCTGCGATCATAATATCCGAATCAATGGTATATACATTCGTTCCCAGTTCATTTAACGGCATTTCTCCGAAGACCTTCATCATTATGATCTGTGCATCAGGAGCAATACCTGCGAGTTCATCGCCCTTAGAGTCGCTGATCTTATCGCCTGCGGCAATACCTGCAACGTGAGTTCCGTGGTAGTTTAATGGGTCGCTGCAATCATAGGGAGTATCATCGGCATAATCAATGACATAGGGCAGTTTACTGCTGATATAAGCCTTTTCAGGGTCTATCTGTACGTTAAGATCATTAGCTGCGGCAATGATATCATCTTTTGTGAGCTTATTCTCCTTATCATCAATAGGAGCAAACATATCATGGGTGATGTCGAATTCAGTATCCAGAACGGCGATGACCTCGCCCTCACCGAAATAACCTGTAGTCTCTCTGAAATAGTCTGCTTCACCGGCTTCAGCTGCCGAGTACAGGTTTGGTTTGATGACATTTATAGTTTCGATCTTTGATATGCTTTCTACCCAACGGCAGTTCCTTGCTTGTGCAATAAGGTTCTCAGGAAGTTTGCATGAAAAGCCGTTCATGAGCACATCGTAGTGGTAGCCGACTTCAAGGGCGGGATAGAGGTTTCGGAGTGAATCCTCCGCTTCACTGCTGATCCTGCTGAGCGCTGTGGCTTTTTCCTCTGCTTCGAAAGTATCAAGGTAATCCGTTCCCTGTTCTGCAGCTTCTTCTCCTGCAAGAACAGCTTCTCCGCTGAGCTTGATTATGACAGGAACGAGCTTTCCGGCTTTAGTTGTCCCATGTTCATATGCTGCCAATGCAGACAAAGATCCGCAGTTCAGTACTGACGAAAATCCTATAGCCGCTGCAGCAGTCATGCTGAGCAAATGGCGTGTGAAATGTTTCATTTTTTACACCGATCCTTTCTGATTAGAATTAAAGCGTTAGAATGTAATTTTTAAATTCCTTTATTGCTTTTTGAGAATGAACCTCTGTGTTTATCACACATGACATCAGGATAATTGTGCAAAAAATTACCATAACATTTTAAAATTGGTTGTATTGCATATATAAAACGTATGCTTTTTGTGCACTTTTTCAGATATTCCTAGGAAGATCATGTGCTGATATACAGAAAAGACCGATTGCTCTCACAATCGGTCTGATTATATGATCTTTTATTGTTTACACGGAATAAGAGGCGATCCGGCTGAAAGCATTTTTTAATTCCGCGATGCTAATTTCCTTCCGCCGCTGTTATCACATTTTCATTTATTTTCAGTGCTAACGTTTAGCATTGCAGAACGGACATCTGCTATACTTATCTGTGAATGAACAGCCGCAGTACTGACAAGTTACAGATCTTTCCGCAGGAGCGTGATGCGGCGCTGAGGGAATAGCATCCAGTGATGGCATCTCATCATGAAGGTCTCTGCTGTTATCATTACCTGTGTAGGCAGCCCTGCTTGCATTTGCAGGATTATAGCCGCCGCTGTATGGGACTGAGCTGCTGTATGCAGCGGACAGATCATTCTCAAGCGGAGCAGGAGAAGCATTTCTGTACTTGATGGATTTATAAATTGTAATGATCGTCAGTATCACGGCGAAAAATAGTACTGCGACAGGAATGATCAGATCAATGGGATCAGGTGACATTGAAATATTATCTGTAATGTAAGCGAAGGATTTTATAACTGCGTCATCAAAGCTTTCATTGCTGCCTAAGTATGAGTTAAAGACGGTATTGAACCTGCTTGTGTCCGAAGAAGTAAGAACGCCGTCAGTATAGTCTCCCTGCATACCTTCCCAGTACCAGTACATGCGCTTTTCCTGTTTGAGATCAGGCTGGGAATACACGATAAGCCAGTGCATTTCATCGCTGAATTCCGCGAGATACCTGTAATAGGCATATCTTTCAAGAGATGTGTATCCGTTCATCCAGGTTTCATTAGGTATGGTAATTATCGCCGGAGTTATCCCTGTTTTTTCCTGAAATTTCTCCAGCTCCGAAATGACCGCTTTTTTGTCACTGATAACGTTTACTTCGTCCCTTACTATTATACTGCGATCGCTGTATTTAGGTACATGAGGTATCGCCTTGGAGATCATAAATACACCGACTGCCAAGAACAGAATGCACACCAGCATTTTTGCTATGCTGAATCCCGGCTTAAAGACGGAATCAGTCTCAAAAAACTTTGGTATATTATTACGATAATACACATATCTGCGGGAGCGGCGTCTTCTTCTGCTGTAGCTGTCCGAATGCGAGCGGTATGAACTTCCGCCTGAGCTTCTGTGATATCCGCCGTGTGAACCTCCGCTGTGGGAGCCTCCTCCTGATGAATGTGGCATAATTCTCTTTCCCCTTGTCTGTATCATGATAATTTGAATTAATTTTATATCATAATTAGCAAAAAGTCAAGGGTTTCACTTGAATATATTATGAACAGCATGAAAAAGTCAGCGGACATATATTAAATATGGCGGTGCACTGAGCACCGCCACGTTTTACAGCATTACAGTCAAGCCGTATTCCTGTTATTTGTTGAGCTTCCAGCTGTCAACAGAAGCTGAATTGTTGAATATGAAGCAGAGATCCTGCTCACCGCTGAGGCCCTGAACAGGAACGGTGATCTCCTGCATAGAGTTTCCACCTGGTATCTCTGCGTATGCAACAGCAGTACCCGAAGTGCTGCCCTTGCAGACCTTAACGATACAGCCGTTCTTGGAAGAAGCTTTTATTGTCAGGCTTGCTGCACCGTTTCCGCAGTCTGCCTTTGATACGCGGTACCAGCTGCCTTTTTCTGCGTTTACAGTAGAATTGCCGCTGCCGCTTATAGTGATACCGCCCTGATGAGAGAATGTAGCAGCACGGGAGGTAGTATACGGATCAAAGGCCTTGATCTGTGATACGCCTGTTTTTGTACCCTTGACCTGCTGCATCGTGCCGTCGGAATTCATGGTGATCTTGTCGATGTGGGTGCTTCTGTAGCCCATATCCTTAAGATTCATTACATCCTGGAGGTACTGTGCATGATAGAAGAGGTACCACTGTCCCTTGAACTCCATGATGGTGTGGTGGTTGTTGCCTGTTGTGCCGAAGAAGTTGCCGATGTTCTTGAACACCTCGCCTTTATGGGTGAACGGTCCGAGAGGGCTGTCGCTGACCATGTAGTCGATAGCGGCAGTCGTAAGACCGTAGGAGTTGCCGCCTGTGCTCCAGTTGGTGCAGTAGCTGTAGTAATATTTGCCGTTGTACTTGTGGATACCGCTGTCCTCAAACATGTAAGGTGCATCAATGACAGCTGGTGTGCCGACGATAGAGGTCATGTTATCGCTGAGAGCGACACAGCGGGCAGATTTCGGATGATCCTTCGGCAGATTGTCTGTACCGCCGCCGAAGTAGAGATAGCCCTTGCCGTCATCGTCAACGAGTACCGCAGGATCGAATACCCACGGAACATTTGTGACGCCGTTGGTCTTGCGGTCGATCATTGCACGGCCGTTAGGATCTGACCATGGACCGGTAGGACTGTCTGAAGTAAGTACACCGATGCCATTTGCGTTGTTTGCAAAGTAGAGGAAGAACTTCTCCTTGCCGTTGATCTTCTTGTGGCAGGCTGTAGGTGCCCAGGAGTTTCCTGCCCATTTTGCAATACCGTTCTGACCTGCAACATTGATAAGACCGTGGTCTGTCCAGTTTACGAGGTCATCTGAGGAGATGCAGCGCAGGCAATTGATAGTGCTGTAGGTCTCCTTTGTTACCTGACCGTTGTTATAGAGCAGGTGGTCATCTGTCATGTAGATATATACTCTGCCGTTGTATTCCATAACACCGGGGTCAGCGCCGAAATACTGAGATATCAGCGGATTGTGTTCGTTGTCGTTCTTATATGATTTTGCAGGGTTCACGCTGCCGAATTTCTGTGCCATTGCAGAAAAATCGATCTGCTGGACAGGTTTTGCAGTTGTAGTTGTGGTAGTAGTTGTTGTTGCCTGAGTTGTTGGCTGTGTAACAGTTACGACAGGGAGATTGTCCGACCAGCTTTCGGGAAGCTTTGAGATAGTGTTCAACAGGTACTTCTGGATCGAAAGTGCGTCGTTTGAAGTGATGCCGCTTCCTGTTTCGTAAACATCCGCATTGTAAAGACCGGGTTCCTTGAGAACGAACTTGTTGGGGTTAGCAAGTGACTGCATGATAAGAACAACGTCGCTCATATCGACCTCGCTGTCGTTGTTGGCGTCGCCCCACTTGGAGACCTTTGCCTCGAATGAAGCCTTAGGGTCAAGTGTTACAGGAGGTGCAGTCGTGACAGGTACAGTGGTTGTTGTTACTGCGGCAGGACCGTCGATCTTTACCCCTGCCTTGGCAACGATAGCCTCGTCGATGCTGAAATCGCCTGTACCTTCTTCAGTCTCGACATAGAGGATATATCCCGAGCCCTCGGGGAGCTTATAATTCGGATTTGCAAGCTGTACATACTCGCCTGAGGAAACGCCGTCTGCTATGTGAGCGTAAGCGGTCTCGCCTGAGGAGTCCTTGTACTCAAGTGACAGCATCATGTTGCCTGAGCCCTTGGCTGCAACGCTGAAGCTGTATTCCTGACCGCCCTTGAATGTAAGGTAGTCAAGAGTTTTGGCAGCACCGTTCCATGCGCTGCTTCTGTCAGCAACTGTCAGAGCCTTATTGCCCTTGTAAGCAGTACCGCCTGTGCTGACGGAAGCGCCGCCGCGGCTTGCCCAGCTGCCGTTGTCGTCCTCGAATGTGTCATGGTAGTAATAACCGTTTGAATCAGGCTCTATCGGCTCCGGAGGAGCAGGATCCTTGCCGCCCTCAAAGCCCTTTCCGTCGCTTACAAGGCTTACAACGAAGGTAGAAACGCTGTTTGCAGGAAGCTGAGCACTGAATGATGAGCCGCTGAAATCAGGGCTGGAAGTCTTTGTGATGTTCTCGTTTGCAGAAGTTCTGTAACGGGTCACATCTGTGATAGTTCTGCCGCTGAAGCTGAACTGCTGAACAGGAGCGTTGCTGCCTGTATTGATAGCAACAACAGTTGCCTGAGTGTCGCTGTGCTTATATGCAGAAACGAGTATATTTGAATCGGGCTGTTCCGTAGCATCGATACGGACGTCACCGGGGCGTACCCACTTGGAGAACTGAGCCATAGCGTAACCGCGCTTTGAGATCTTGCCGGTGTCCCACATCGGGCTGTACTGACGGCGTATGTACCACCATACATAGGCGTTCATGTTGCCGACAACCATAGCGTTGTGGATATTTTCAGCTACCTTGACACCTTCAGGCCATCTGTCAGCTGAATTGTTATCGCTGTTTGGAACGTATACCTCGGTCATCCATATTTCCTTGCCGCATTGTTCAAGGGCAGGGAAGTCCATCTGGCTGCGCTGTGTTCCGTAGAAATGGGTGCCGAACATATCGCAGTTTGCCATAGCCTTTGAGTTGTTGAGGATAGCGTTATAGAAGCTCTTATTGTAGCTGAAGCTCTCAGGAGACATCATCTTTGTGTTCGTGCCTGCTGTTACAGCCTTGCCGTAATTAGCCAGGAAGTTTGCTGCACGGTCAGGTGTCCATGCTGTCCACTCGCCTGACCAGTCAGGCTCATTCTGTACTGAAATGGAGTTGAGCTGTACTCCCTGATTGTTGCAGTACTTGATGAAGTCATTGAGGTGCTGAGCGTACTGTGATTCAGCGCCGTTTTTGAGAACATACTGACCGCCTGAAGGACCGCCTGTACCATTGGTCCTCATTGAGGCAGGCGGATTCCATGGAGTTGCGAATACTGTAGCACCAAGCTTCTGAGCTCTCTGAGCTGTCGGGATAGCGTTCTTCCATGCGTTTTTGTCGTCGCTTACGAAGATACGCAGAATAGTAAGACCAAGCTCATTGTCACCGTTTCCGAAGGCAGTCTGTACCTGATCGGCAGTCATGTCTCCCGGGGCGCCGTTCTGGACGTTGTAGCTCTGCCACTCAGGATGGTTCATGCCGCCGAAGCCGCGGATAGTCTGATACTCTTTGTTTGTGTTGATAGTGCACGCACTTGCAGCGTCAGCCACCAGTGGAGCAGGTGACGGAAAAGAAGATGCGATGCTTACAAGCATTGCTCCCGCCATGACTGCTGATACGGCAGTCTTAATTTTGCTTTGCATACTCATTAAGTAATTCCTCCAAATCTTTTAGATTTATTCCATAAATAATATCCCCAGCAATTTATGGAACTGTAAATATTGTAATATTTTTTCAATGAAGATGTCAACACAAAAAAGTGATACAAAGGTGGATAAAACGAGATATTTAATGTGATTAAAGCAATAGGCGGCATAATCTGTTTAACAAAAACGTGTTTACTTAAAAATAGTTACATTTTCGGATCCGTGTACAGTGCTTTTGAGGCATTGCCGAAATGATGTCTGTGAACGCTGTACACTCAGTTTTTTGTCATGCATTTATGTGCTGCAGCGGAGAAGCAAAGGAACAGTCGGATAACAGGATATAAAAAATGGCATCCCAATGGGCTGCCATTTATATATAGGTCATAAGTCATACAACAGCGGCTGGAGTCTCATTTCCGTTCTGCCAGCAGGTTCTCTTCCTTTTCGAAGAATGCTTTCTTCAGCTGACGGTATTCCTCATCATTACAGACCTCTCTGCATTCTGGTTCAAACGATTTTGTTACAGAAAAGCAGTCCGCCATGTTCTTACATGGAAATTCGGAACATTCCGAGCAATTTCGGATGTTTTTTCTCTCACAGCATTTTATGATATGATATCTGCACCAGTTTTCCGGTTTGCATCCGGTGCAGGATATTTCTTCGTTTGAAACGAGCCTGTCACGGTAGCCTATCTTCAGCCACAGTTCTGCAGTGTGACACAATTCTTCCTCTGTTTTCTCATAAGGATGTGCGATGTATCTCGGACAGGCTGAGCAATCGTTTCCGCAGGCAGCTAATATCTTGCACATAATTGTCATCCCTCTTTTTCTTCAATGAACATGCCTGTCAGCTTAGGGACATTGAACCTTCTTGTGAAAAGATCACACTTGCAGAGAAAAGCATAGAAAATGTGTCTGCCCTGTCCTGACATTGACTCATAATTGCCCTGACCTTTTGCGAGGATAACATCAGAGCTGTCGAGTATTGTTTTTGCTTCGTCAGACAGCATTTCGCAGATCGTACCTGCGATCGCCTCGCCGTTTGAAATGATATCAGCAATGGTGTCAAGTCCGACATAACGGGCGTCATCGACAGTTGCGTCATTAAGAACGTTTCCGCCTCTGACCATGGCGCGTACAGTCAGCTGCGGAAATTTTGCTTTAAGCTGTTCCAGCATGAGCTTGTCAAGGACTATTTCTCCGCAGTTGTCACATATCAGAAGAAATGATCCTGCAGCTGCACATTTACCGATAAATGACCTGTATGTTTCAAGATCGTCATCACGCATATCGGTATCACGAAACAGTGAAAGGAACTCGCCGCGGTCTATGCTGTTCATAGCCCCGAAATCGATATAATTACCGATCCTGCACATCATCAGAGCCTTTGCAAGCGGATCGGCGGCGGAGCTTATTTCAGTTCGCAGACTGTCCTCCATAGAGAGGACAAGGTCGTTATACTGCTTTTTAATTGCACTGTAATCTGCATCTTTGCCGAAATACTTCACATGAAGCTTGTTGAAAAGATACACCATATACGGACTTGTATCTGTTGCTTTACGGTTGTCAAGAAGTTCTTTTATTTCAGCAAGATAAATGGGATCATCGGTCTTGCTTTTCTGGCGCTCGTACAGACATTCAGCACAGCTTTGGGAAATCCTCATTTTTGTCTCCTTTATCATATGTTTATTAAGTTTACTTTTATTATAGCATATTGATCTGAAAAGAGCAACAAGCGCGTCGAAAAAGTGCATATTCAGTATAACTGTGCCGCAAAAAGGCTACGTACTAAAAAATTCGGGATTTTTTGAAAAAAGGTGAGAGATTTCATATTTTCGAACGTCTAATATATAAGCAGAAAAAAATCACCGCTTTTTTATATGTTTTTCAGCGCCTGGTATTGCTTTTTTACATGAAATGTATTATACTGTAACAAAAGGGTGGCTCTATGGACAAGATCGTTGTACAGATCTGTTTTTTGCTAAAGGTGAGCACTGCGGCTGAAGGGGGGCTGATATTTTGGATTATACTATCAGCATAACGAACAAATGTAATCTGAAATGTTCTTATTGCTATGAACGGCATCTTAACACGGAATACGGCTGTATAGATACAGAAACCAGAGACAAGATAGCTGACTTCATAAAGAGACGGGATGATGCAGGTACGGTATACCTCTTCGGCGGTGAACCGCTGCTTTACAAGGACACTGTGAAGTACTACTGTGAGAATATAAAGGCGAGGGAATTCGTTATCACCACCAACGGAACTCTGCTTGATGAGGACTTCATAAAGTGGTGCGCAGACAGAAAAGTGATAATCAATATGTCACATGACGGCAAAGAATGTACCGACCGCGGTGTTGATACGGAGCTGCTTGACGCAAATCTCAGGCTTCTGCTTAAGTATCAGCCCGAGACTCTTGTTCAGCTTGTCTATACTGAGCAGACGATGCCCGAGCTGTACAACAATATAATGTACCTTAAGGGCATGGGCGTAAGGAAGGTCTCAGCGGTAATGGACTCTTTCCTTGTGACCGATGATCCCGACAGCTTCGGAGACCTTCTGAGGGAGCAATGGCGGAAGATAGCTGATATTCCTGAGCTTTTCGTGTATGAGCTGGCTCTGAAGAAGAAAAATATCAGAGAAAGCAAAAGGAGTCTGTGCGAGATCTGCAAAAAGAAGATATTCATCAACTGGGACGGCAGCTTCTATCCCTGTGTTCAGTTTCAGAATATCCCCGAGTACAGATGCGGCGATATATATGTTGGTATCGAAGCTGAAAAGGCGAGGGAAGCTCATCCCGACTATTCAATGGTCTCAGAGAGATGCAATGGCTGTGAAATAGCTGCATACTGCCGTAATTCATGCGCCTGCCGTAAAATGGCAACAACGGGTACTGTAAGAGATATATCCGAAGCTGCCTGTATGGAAGAGCAGGTGCATATACTGACTGCACTTGAAATGATCAATAAAGAAAACGGAGGTAAGAAGGTATGAGAAAGTTTACGAAAGAAATTGCGTCGCTTTTAGCGACTGTAACTGTGGGTGCAACTGTAAATGCAACATATGTATCCTCAGAAGAGTGGATGGCGTTTACAGGACAAAATACGAATTCAGACAGAGATGAAGAGATTGTTCCTACTGCAGGTGTTGATGTTGTTACTCTCCCTGCTACCACAACTACAACAGCTGTCGGCACATATGTGGCAGAGCAGCTTACAACAACTACAATGCCGCCTGTTGCAGGAGGCTTTGTATTCTCTGAGCCGACTACCACTACAGCAGTCACAACAACTCTCCCGCCGCTTGAGGGAACTTATGTTGCTTCGAGAATGACAACTACTTCGACTTCAACTACTATCCCTGCCTTTGTTGGTACAGTTACAGGCTCGGGAACGACCAATATTGTAACGACAACCACCACGACTACGACTACCACAGAAGAACTGCCGCCGCTTATGGGCGATGTGGCTTATGTTCCCGGAGACGTAAACGGAGATCTTTTATTCAATGTAGCGGATATAGTGGCGCTCCAGAGATATATCCTCAATATGCCCGGGGCAAAGATAAACGACTGGTATTCTGCAGATCTGTGCTCTGACGGAGAGATAAACATCTTTGATGTTGTGGTAATGCGACGCGAGCTTCTCACAAACATGAGATACAGCGACACATCCGTCGTAGAAAAGTGACAGGCAAAAATTCAACTAAAGATAAAAAAGCCTTACTGAAGATCAGTAAGGCTTTTGATATATTCATATGTATCAGCACATTGAGGGCATATTGATGAATTGTACAGTTTCTTCTGCACCTCTTGCAGCTGCTTTCTGTCTTTCTATGACAGATATGCTCTTGTTTTTTCTTCGTTCAGTGACAACAGGAATTCCCTCACTGTGCAATAATGACATTTTGTAGGGGATAAGTCTGTTTTCACAGTCTTTTCTTGCTTCTTCCGCATTTTCTATCCAGCCGACATAAGGATTTGACTGAGGAGTATCATAACAGCCGATGCCTTTGAAGTAGCTGCAATCTCCCGGACAGCGGTTTCTTACTCTTGCAGCGACATTGGCGAATCCGTTTCTTACGCCGTTCTTCAAGAAGCCGTTCTGAGGCATGATGTCGGAGTTATAAGCGATAGTCATCTTATCGCAAAGCTCTGTGATCTGCTCATTGCTTTCTATCTCACAGACATCGCTGAGGAAGGAGCAGTTCAGACCGTCAAAGGACTGGCAGTTGAACTTGAATGAGGCGATATCATCCTTGTCAGCCTTTTCGTCCAGTACGAAGAAATAGGATTTGATGACCTCGTCCTCTATGCCTGAACGTCCGAGACAGGCATGTCTTTCAAGGAAGGTCTTATAGCAGCTTCCGAGAGTACCGTAGTGCAGCTTTCCGAAGTAAACTATCATATCAGTATTAAGGTATAACTGCTCAAATGTCTTTTCCCAGTCATCACTGAAGATACAAGTTCTGTTGCTGAAGCAGCTCTGGCAGCCAGTGCAGTGATGGATCGTCTTATCTCTTAATGTGATTATCTCGGTATCAAAGCCGCTGTTTTCGAATCTTTTCTTAGCTGCTTTAATGGCAGAAGAGACCTTTTCGATCTCAGCTTCACAGGTGTCGAGCAGAACAACTCGTCCGCAGCTTTTTGCAGACGGCATGTTTTTATTGTTGTAGTATTCTGCTGTGGTCTTTGCAAATCTGAACCAGCAGAAAAGCTCTTCACTGCCGACAGGTGAAAGTATCTCTGCACTTTCAAGACTGAGGCTGTTGATATATTTAAGACCGTTCTTCTTAGCCCAAAGCTCAAATCGGTTATGAGCGAGAGTATCGCCGATCAGTCCTGAAGTCGAAATAAATGTAACGGGCTTGTCCTTGATAATGTCATAATGATCCTCAGAGAGCCTGTCCATTAATTCGCCCATACTGCTGTGAACATCAAAATGGAACACAGCGCCTGACATGATAATGAACTCAGCGCTTTTTACGGCTTCAATGATCTTATCAGTAACTTTACCGCTGAATGCAGGGACGATATTGAACTCGTCCTCGCCCAGTTTTTCCTGATACCAATTCTGTAAATACAGGATAGTTTGAAGAGTAAGAGAGAGATTGTTTTTCGGAGAACAGTTTAGTACACAGATTTTCATTGGATTCTTCCCACTTTCTTTACTTTTATGTGATATTTTTTGTTCAACAGATCATTATACAGTTATTGCTGTAATATGATCGTTTCGGCTGATGAGAGTATTATCCCCTAAAAGTTAAACAAATTGAGATCGGAA
>SFMO01000049.1 GCA_004554385.1 Ruminococcus flavefaciens | reverse complement strand
CGATCTCATCAGATAGCTTTAATGCTTCTTCTTTGAATTCTTTACTGTACTTCATAGTCGTTTTCCCTTTCCGGTTTTATTATTTTTATTCTACCAGATTTTTGGGTGTTTGTCGACTGCTCTTTCAGTATAACACTTCACGCCTATTTATTATCAGAGATACCAATATCATACATTGTATGAATATTAACTTTAACAGGGCGCTTCTCCTCTGATGACCAAAGCGAAAGCTGAAACAGATCATATAATGCAGAGTATACCCTTTTGGAACTGAATAACTCACAAAGCCCTGAGATTTGCTTACTGATAAGCATTTCTCAGAGCTTCATTTATTCCATATTTCCTGCAAATATCCTCTCCACCACGATCTGCGTCATCTCCTGCACCGACTCGGCATAACCGTTCCTTGCCCACTTCATAAAGATACCGAAAAGTCCGTAGGCAAGGTAGTAGCTTTCGTAGGTGTCCGAGGTCTGCTCGGTGTCGCTGTCGGTCATGATGACCTCATAAGCTGACAGGATCGCTCCGTGATGCCCCTGTCCGATAATAAGATCGTTCTTTTTCCGCAGAGAGTAGCAAAAATCAAAGTACCGCCTGACACGGTAGCTGTCACCCAACTGATGCTCTTTGAGCCTGTGTTCACGCTCATATTCACGCCACTTCAAGATAATGTAGGCGGTGATGATCTCGTCCTTTGATTTGAAATTGCGAAAATAGGTCGCTCTGCCGATGCCGCCTTCCTCGCAAAGCTCGTCCACGGTGATCTTCTCGATATTCTTCTTTTTCATCAGCTTGAACAGTGCTTCGCCGTAGGCTGAGGTCACATATTCTGACATTTTCCACTTTTCCTTTCTGCCTGATGATACTTTTTCGCCAAATAGTATCATTTTCCCGATCTTATTGACTTTGCAGCCGTTTTATGATATTATAGTATCATAGAAAAGTGGGTTTGTCAAGCCGTGAGATTGAGGAGGAGTTGCCATGGAGAACACAAAACCGAAAAGCAGACTGAAAAAGGTGCTTATCATCATCGGAATTATCATTTTAGTGATCGCAACAGGCATTTTTATTCTTCTGAAGCTGACATTTCTCAAAACATTCCCGAAGCTCAAAGGTGAACCTGAGATCGGCAAGTGGTATGAGGTTGAAGTGGACGGTGCAAAGTCCTCGGATGGCAGTGAATGGCACGGCATCTTCCGCAAGGGTACGGAAAACAAGGTGGTCGTGTATTTCTTCGGCGGCGGTGTGAGCATCACTCCTGAGACTTCCGAGGGTGGCAAAGAGTTCTATGCGACCAATATGACGGCACAGGACTTTGTTGCACAGGGCGGTATCGGCAGCACGGCGGAGGATAATCCGTTCAAGGACTGGAGCTTTATCGTGATTCCCTATGCGACTGGCGATTTTCACGCAGGCACGGGGATTTACGAGGGTAAAAAGACTGTGTATCACACAGGATACAGCAATTACTCCGCTTATGTGGAACAGGTCAAGCAGTATATCGGAGAGCCTGACACGCTGCTTGTAACAGGCTTTTCAGCAGGCGGATTTGCGACCTCCTTGTTGGCTGACGATGTGATCGACCGTTTTCCCAGCGCTGAAAATGTGACAGTCTGTGTTGACAGCTCGCTCCTGCTTTATGACGGCTGGCACGAAACGGCTGTAAATCTGTGGAATGCTCCGACCAAAATATCGGACAGGCTGACCACAAACAACCTTGTTCTTGACAGTCTGACCGCACTCCACGAAAAGCGTGGTAACGGCGTGAAAATACTCTTTGATTGCTCCTACCGTGATGATACGCTGATGCAGTATCAGTCCTATATCGACAGCGGAAAAATGGATAAGACCAAAGAGCTTGGCGATAATTTCCAGCGTGATCTGAGAGAAATGGTAAACGGCTTGCAGACGAATATCCCTGATGTGGGCATTTATATCTGGAGCTGCGGAGAAGATGCAGAAACCCACAACACCCAGCATACGATCATATCTGCGAATGTGTTTGACAGGCTTGGAAACGACAGAAGCGTCGGAGAATGGATATTTGACGCAGTGAACGGTGATGTAAAGACCTACGGGCTGGAACTGCTTGATAAATCGTTTTGAGGTGAGGATCATTAAGAATATAACATATAAAACAACACTGACCGCCTGTTTCATCGGCTATGTGATACAGGCGATCGTCAACAACTTTGTGCCGATGCTGTTTCTGCGGTTTCAGGCTGAATTTGGTATACCTTTGGCACAGATCACATGGCTCATAACGATCAATTTTGCCGTTCAGCTTACAGTTGATGCAGTTGCTCCTGCGTTTGTGGATAAGATCGGCTATCGGGCATCTATGCAGCTTGCACATATCCTGTCTGCATCGGGATTTCTGCTGATGACAATTTTGCCCGACAAGCTCCCGTCACCCTTCGCCGGACTTGTCATCTGCATAGCGATGTATGCAGTCGGCGGAGGACTTCTCGAAGTGCTTGTAAGTCCTATCGTCGAGGCTTGTCCGACAGACAACAAAGAGACTGCGATGTCCTTGCTCCACTCCTTCTACTGCTGGGGTCAGGCGGCTACTGTGCTGTTATCGACTTTGTTTTTTGCCCTTGCAGGCATAGAGCATTGGCGGATTCTTGCCGCATTATGGTCGATCGTTCCGATATTGAATTTTATTCTTTTTCTGAAAGTCCCAATTGCCGCACTTTCCGAAACAAGAGGACAAGAATCGGGATTTGCCGAACTGATAAAAACACCCGGATTCCTATTTTTCTGCCTGATGATGCTTTGTGCAGGTGCTTGTGAGCTGACGGTCAGTCAGTGGGCATCTGCATTTGCCGAGTCGGGACTGCACATATCAAAATCAGCGGGAGACCTGATAGGAACAATGGGATTTGCAATATGTATGGGCAGTGCAAGAGCGTTGTTCAGTAAGTTTGGTGAGAAGATACCGCTGCAAAAGGTAATGCTCGCATCGTCTGTTTTATGCGTGATGAGCTATCTGCTGATCGGTCTGACAAAAGCTCCGTCAGCCGGACTGATCGGCTGTATGCTGTGCGGATTTTCTGTTGGGATCTTCTGGCCGGGAACTTTCAGTCTCTCAGCCGCAAGGCTCAGAAACGGCGGAACACTGATGTTTGCATTACTGGCGCTTGCAGGCGATCTTGGGTGCTGTGCCGGTCCGACGATCGCAGGAAAAGCGTCTGGCTTATTTGGGAGCGATCTGCACAGGGGTATCTTATGCGGTATTGTGTTTCCGTGTATCATGCTCTGCTGTGTTCTTCTGATGGATAATGAATATCGGAAAGGAAAGGTCAGAAATGGAGGCAAATAAGAAAAGAGGTCATAAGACATTGAAGATCATCGGTATCATAACTGCTGATTCTTTTCTCTGTTGGAGTGATATTTTTCATCAAGGGTAAGATACACGAACGCCGTCCGTGGTACGATGCTGACTATTTCGATGATCTCAAGACAGATGCTGTACTTGAAAAGAAATATTCCGGCAGAGGCAGCTTTGAGACTGCCTGCACTGAATTCAAGAGCGATAACAGCAGGATCGACACGATCAGGGTGTTTTATCCTGCGGAGCTTGCAAATCAATATCTGCTTTGCCTTGCAGAAGCTGATGAAGCAGCCGCCAACGTATTACAGAATATGCTCATTTCAAAAAAAGACAGCTCAGAGCAGGCAGAACCGAAAAGCATACAGAAAACAGGATAAAAAAATAGCGGAGTACCTTGATTAAAAGGTCTCCGCTTTTTGCTTCTTTTAGTGCCTTTTTACAGCTGTAATGACAGAATAATGACACTTTTGCTTTTGGTTAAATAAATAAGCGTTCCCTCATATTGAAGAAACACCTATTCTAAGCCAAATTTATTGGTGGAGCATAGGGGACTTGAACCCCTGACCCCCACACTGCCAGAATAGAATGATTTAATTTCATTATGTTGCTCACAGTTCACAAGTCCCGATATTTAGCCATTTTCAAATAGTAGTCGTTCCATGGTTTGTTTCAAATACATATCAAATTTTAATGCAATAACGAAAAAATAACGGAAACGATTTATCATTCAGAATTTCTAAACTTACTCGTTACCTACACATTATCATCGATAGCATCTGGCTCTCACAGGTTTGGCTGTGAGAGCTTTTTTTGTACACTCTTTAAAACGAATGGCCGCCATTGGCGGCCATCATGTTATAACGTTGATTTTGTATGCTCCGTAGCTTTCATAGAATACAGTCATTACATTTCATTCAGGGCATGCTTCACACATATCACACCGGCTGCGATTGAAGCCAAAGCCAACAAACTCAAAAAAATATACATTTCCGGATTATGCACGGTTTCACTTTTAAGTATCGCTTTACCTGTATCCGGATTGACCATAATCGCCACTTCTTCGCCATTCTGATAAGATCTTGTCAGACCTGTTTTCACAATTTTTCGCTGCTGAGCGGAATCTGTTTCATAACTGATCGTGATTGTGTAATATGTTTTTTCTCTAAATCTATGGAGTGGAGCTGGTTCTGTCCTCTGATATGATTCGCACTGCTGTACAGTTCCGGTCACTGGTACTGTATACAGCTTTGTATCCCTAGATGTTTCATGATAAAGTATAATCGTCAACAACATTAAAAGTGCAGCAAGAAAGAATAATGCAATTCCTCTTATGATCTTGCCTTTCGGTGTGATTATTCTCAGTGCAGAATGCTCCTTTCTAATGTATTGCCGTCATCAAGGCGGTATCCATTTAATCTTATACTATATAAAACTATTATATCATAAATAGTTAGTCAGGTCAACAGTTATTTGGTAAAGCGTTATTGATAAGAAAATCCCATGAGGAT
>SFMO01000048.1 GCA_004554385.1 Ruminococcus flavefaciens | reverse complement strand
ATATACATGTCGGTAGTCGTTATAGTTATTGAGATATGGATGATAATTCGTCTTACGAATACAATTTTTGCAAATAATCTCCAGGGCAACTTCATGCACTATTTCGAGAAGTATTATATCAATTATATTGTTCTTCTCGCTTCGGGTATACTGATGCTTTCTTATTCTCAGGCATACATTCGCGGCAAAACCAATAATCATATTCTCGGCCAATGCATAAAATGGGTGTTTACCTTTGTGTGCATATATTTCGGAATAAAAGTATCCATAAACGATTATTCAAAGGGTGAACAGATACTTACCTTCCTCACTATGGAACTGTTCTCAATGTGTCTGCTTACATGGAAGCCTATAACAGCATTTATCCTCTCGGGAGGATCGTATCTTTACTTCTTCCTTCGCATGAACGAAATGGTTGCAGTCAATACAGGAGAAGTCGGAACTACTCTCGCTACACAGATAAATTTCCTGACCATGTGGATCTCTACCATGATGGTATGCGTTGCTAACTATAATAACACTCGTTTGCAGGCTCAGAAGGACGAGAACCTTGAACAGATAAATGCATATCTTTCAAAAATATCTGTCGAGGACGAGCTTACCGGGATACATAATATGGTGTATTTTCGCTCAGAGGGCGAAAAGGTGCTTCATTACGTTGTGACCGATAAGGATAATTTACTGTTTCTTTTCTTTGACATTGAAAACTTTAAGTCATACAATGAAAAGTACGGCTTTCAGGCAGGAAATGAGCTTCTTATAAAGACGGCGCATATGATAGATGAGGCGTTTACCGGGTCATTGGTCTCTCGCTTTTCAGATGATCATTTCGTTGTGCTTACAAGTGTTGACGGGGCTCAGAACAAAATAGGTCAGCTTTCCGGAGAGATAAAGAAACTCCAGAAGGAGGTCCACCTTGAGCTTAAATGCGGAGCATACAAGCCTACAGAGGATAAGGCAGATATAAGCCAGGCCTGTGACAGAGCACGTTTTGCATGCAACAGCATTAAGAAGCATTATGACCGTACACTGCGATTTTATGACAAATCTCTTGAGGACAAATTCCAGCTCAAGCAGTACATTGTCAATAATATTGATACAGCTATTGAAAATGGCTATATAAAGGTTTTCTACCAGCCTGTTGTAAATACTGCTGATGGTTCTATATGCGGACTTGAGGCTCTTGCAAGGTGGCAGGATCCGAATTATGGCCTTCTTCCTCCCGGAGCATTCATCGATATACTTGAAGAATACCGACAGATCTATAAGCTGGATATGTGCATGGTTGAAGCGGTTTGTAAAGATTATCGTGAATCAGTTGACAGTGGAAAGCCGTTCGTACCTGTTTCTCTGAACTTTTCAAGACTCGATTTTGAACTTTGTGACATAGTGAGCTATCTTTGCGAGACAGTTGAGAAATACAATGTTCCCAAGGAATTCATAGATGTCGAGATAACCGAAAGTGCACTTACAGATCAGCAGGATTTCCTGCCGAATGCAATAAAGAATCTGCGCAGCTTCGGATATAAGGTTTGGCTTGATGACTTCGGAAGCGGATATTCTTCACTTAATGTTCTGAAGGATTATTTCTTTGATGTTCTGAAGATAGATATGAAGTTCCTTACAGGTTTTGACAAAAACGAAAAGACAAGACCTATTCTTGAAAATATCGTGGATCTTACAAAACAGCTCAATATGATGTCCCTTACAGAAGGTGTTGAGACTAAGTCACAGTTTGATTTCCTTGCAAATATCGGCTGCAATCGTGCACAGGGATACTTGTTCAGCAAGCCGCTGCCTCTCGAAGAGCTAAGAAAAAAGATAAATTCAGGGGAACTGAAAATTTCAAAGGAATACTTGAAATGATGTTGCCTGATCATAAATATAGAGTATAAAATAATCGAATATTATACCTATGGTGCAGATTCATCTGCACCATTTTTTGCACTTTAAGTGTATAAAACGGCTTGAAATTGGACGAAATAGTAATATTGATACCGAAAATATTTAAAAATATCAAAATACTGTTGTAATGGATTGCGTAATATGTTATAATTCATACAGAATACGAAATATATTCACGGGATATTAAAAAACAGGAGGAATTATAATGAAAAAGCAGTTCTTAAGCACAGCTATGGCTTTTATGGTACTCGCCTCAGCAGCAAAGCCATTATGTCAGACTGAAAAGAAGGCATATGCCGCAGACAACACCATGCGCGAAATTTCCACAATGGATTTAGTCAAGGACATGGGGATAGGTATCAATCTTGGCAACACAATGGAGGCTTGCGGTGACTGGATAGCTGATGTGGACAAGCAGTGGGGGGACGGTATCCTTACTGTTGAGGAATACGAAACAGCATGGGGAAGTCCAGTCATTACACAGGAAATGATACAGGGCATGGCTGACGAGGGCTTCGGTGTAGTACGTGTGCCCGTTGCATGGTCAAATCTGATGGGTAACAATTATAAGATAAGCTCAGATCTTGATGCACGGGTTCACGAGATAGTTGACTGGGTCATTGAAGCTGATATGTACTGTATTATCAATATACACTGGGATAACGGCTGGGTAAACACATTTCCAGATAATAAAAATGAATGCATGAAACGCTATGAGACCATGTGGGAGCAGATATCCGACAGCTTCAAGGACTACGGCGATAAGCTTATGTTCGAGTCTCAGAATGAAGAGCTTGGCTGGGAAAGTATGTGGAATCCCTGGGGAAGTACAGATGGTAAGGCAGAGTCTTACGCCCTTGTAAATGAGATAAACCAGAAATTTGTTGATGTTGTCCGCAGCTCAGGAGGCAACAACCCGAAACGTCATCTTCTAATATCGGGCTATAATACAGGTTTTGACCGCACCTGCGATCCGCTTTTCAGAATGCCTGATGATCCGGTAAACCGCATGGCGGTATCCGTTCATTATTATACTCCGGTCGGCTTTGCAATTCTTGAGGATAAGGACGAATCATGGGCTAAGGCTCGTGCTGAATGGGGTACCGACGAGGACTATAAGGAACTTAATGCCAATATGGACATGATGAAAAATGAATTTATCGACAAGGGTATCCCTGTTATCGTTGGCGAATACGGCTGTCCCACAAAGGGAAAGGATCCTGATTCTGTAAGACTGTTTCTTAGCTCAGTGTGCAGGTCGGCATATGAGCGCGGACTTTGTCCAATACTCTGGTCTACTCCTGATTCAACTACAGATGACGGAATCGTTATCAAGGGACATTACAACCGCAAGACCTGTAAAATGGAGGATCAGGAGCTGAAGAAGCTTTTCAACGAGATAACAGGCTTCAAGCCAAAAACTTCTGAGGAGAAAATCACGACAACTGCTGTAACTACAACTTTAACTACAACAGTGACAACAACCGAAGCATCGACCTCTACAATATCTTTGACGACAACTACAGAGCCGGTATCATCGACAACTGCAACGGCTGCGACGGCAGGCAAAAAAGGCGACGCAAACTGCGACGGAAATGTGGATATGTCAGATGTCGTGCTGATAATGCAGTCGCTTGCAAATCCAGATAAGTTCGGCGAAAATGGTACTGACGAGCATCACATCACAAGTGAAGGTACTGAGAATGCTGATGTAGCAGGTAATAGTGACGGTCTTACAAGCGGGGACGCTCTTGAGATACAGAGATTTCTTCTTGGAATTATCAGTATGATCTGAAATAGACAAAAAAGCCCGAAAAATAATTTCGGGCTTTATGTTTAATTTGATGCAAACACTTCGTTTTCTATGATCTTTCTGTTGGCGTCGAAGTCTACCTGCAGAACACTTCCTACGTCAACATCTGCACCTGAGAATGTTCCTTCAGCAGGTATCTGTATCTGTTTGGTCTTGTATCTCATGGCAAATGGGAGCCTCAGAGAGTATAGGTAAGCTTTGCCTGTTGACATATTTGTTGCCACATCGGGGATAACATCTGAAGCGAGATTTTTGAATATGGACGGCTTACATGTCTTGAGCTTTGCGATTATAAGCGACATTACTCTGCGCTGACGCTCAGTACGTTCGAAATCGCTGTTGCCAACTTTACGGATACGTGAGTAGGAGAGTGCCTGTTTTCCGTTCAGGTGAAGCTTTCCGCCGCCGCTGAGGAGATCTGACATCGGATCATCGCCCATAATGCCGTTTACTTCAGAAATGAGAATAACATTTATTTCCTCTGCTTCTGCGTCACTGACTTCAATGTCAATACCGCCGACTGCATCGACCACTGAAACGAATGATGCAAAATCTATAGAAACATAATCGTCGATACGCACATCAAAATTGTATTCAATGGTATCCATCAGAAGGTCAGCACCGCCGTAGACATAAGCTGAATTTAATTTGTTCCAGTTTCCTGTATCGGGGAGTTCTACGTAGCAGTCGCGCATAAAGGAGGTCATGATTATCTCATTGGTCTTGCTGTTGAGTGAAACAAGTATCATAGAGTCAGAACGTCCCACTTCATCGGCAGTTCTTCCGTCAGTGCCGATAACGAGTACATTGCGTACATACCCTCTGCCGAGGGAATCAGCGTAATGACTTCGGTTGTCGGAAGGCATATAGTCCATCTTTTTTATGAGAGAGACTGACGTACAGGAGTAGATACCGAAAAGAAGCAGAAAAAGGACGAGTACGGTTCTGAATAATCTGCCGAGTATCCTTCGAAGCAGAGATTTGTGGTGACGTTTCTTTTTGCGGTGATGTTCCTCAGGATCAGGCTGATGAGAAGCGGCTTTTTTGTGCTTTTGTGGCTGTTTCGGGGGAGGAGGCGGAACTTCTTCCGGAACAGGCGGCGGATAATATCCGCTTTCATTGCTGTAGCTGCTGTATTCCTGAGGAGATTGCTGAGCATAATCATAATACTGCGGCTCACTGTGGTTGTTCTTAGGCGGCGGAGGCGGAGCAGAATGTGGAAATTGCGGCGGCAGCTCCGAACGGGGAAACTGCGGAGGCATACCATTATGAGGAAACTGCGGCGGTTGAGAAATACCGCTGTTTTGCTGTGATACACCTCTTCTGTTCACTCTTTTCAGCGGAGGCAGTTCCTGATTGGAGGCTGCATAGCTGCCTGCACCGCCGGGGAGCAGCATGGTATCTTCGTTGTCAGTGTTTGGGATGTTGTCTTCGTCTCTGCCATTATATCTGTTTGGCATAAAGAAGCTCCTTTCTATGCTTTAAGAACCTGTGTCAGGCGTGACACAGGTTCTTTTTACGTCATGTTTTTTTGATACTTACAGCAATATATGTAAGTGCTGCCCATGCTGCGTTATAGACAACAAGTGCTGTCGCTGACATATACACGTAATTGGAACGGAATGCCTTTGACAAAATCAGCAGCATACACAGTCCGAAGCCGAGAAGTATGGATACTGTCTGAAGAATCAGACCGATTATAGCCGATGAATGTACGACCTTTGTACCTATGAGAAGCTCCGCAAGAGAGGAGAACTTACCTGTTGTAGCCATTGAAGAACTGAGGCGGACTGCCTTTTTGGTCTCCTCATAGAAATCCTCATGGAGTTTTTTAGGAAGGATCCTTGCCATTTCCTCGGGGATACCGAAAAGCTTGTTGAGCTTTTTGAGTGTGATACATGGATCGATACTTTTTATGAACAGACAGATCTTGTTTTTAATGAGCTTTTTTGCCCATTTTTTTACATATCTGTCAGGGACGATGTCAACGGTGAACATTGCGGCGAGGTTGCCTGATATTGAAAGATACAGCGGTTCCTTGCCCTCGTCAACTGACTCTGCTTCCTGTGTTTTTGTAGGAACACCTTCTATATTGTGGCTTGTCATGAGCTCACGGTTGCCAAGTAAAACACGCTTGTTGTTGATCCAGCCGCACATTCCCATACCTTCCTCATAGGAATAGTTTTCTATGGGATACAGCGCCCCCTGTCTTTCTGCGATAACATCAGCGAAAAGCTGAGACATTATGCTGCCTGATGTAGCAGTAAGGCTTGCGGCTTCAAGAAAAGCTTCATCCAGTTTAGTATTTGAAAATACCTTTATACCGTCAAGTCTGACAGTTCCTTCAGGGAAGAGAGTAGAAGCGTCAATAAGGATCGAGTTTGTATCGTAGAAGTCATCCACACTCTGATAGCCAAGCATTATGCCCTTATTTCTGATAGCACTCTTTGAGACATTTTCAAGAGGAATGTTGACTACAAATGGGAGTGCTATACAGGACGTCGCGCAGATAAGCATGCTGAATATGGAGAAACCGAATGCTGCTGCGTCGAGACTTGCAATGGTTCCCTTACAGAAAATAGTGAGGAAAAATGCGACTACAACAGAAGCAATCAGACATAAAGGAGATGCCTTTTTGCAGAAATCATCGGTCATGTCCGAGGAGTAGGTATATCGCAGAAAATCAGTGAGAAAATCCGTTTTACGCATTGAAGCAAGGATAGGAAAGTCGCCGAGAGTTCCTCGTGTAATGCGTTCGGCGCGATCCTCATCGGTAACATATGTAACGCCGTGTCTGTCGAAATTTTTGGAAACGAATTTGAAGTTTCTTGCAGCACGTCTAATAATAAGCAGCTTTCCCAGTGAATTAATAAGCAGTGCAAGTATGCCCACAGGCATGTAAATATGGATATTTTCAGAGCTTACCAGGTCAGGACTGAGAAACGCAGGGATTATTGCTATCAGGCAGGAAAGAACGGTAACAGCAGTCATTGAATCGCTGTCCGCTTTCAGACTGATAAGCTTGCGTAGTCCCTTTGTAATGACTGCCATTGAGGCAAGTATGGAAACGATACCGAGAATAAGGTGTATAGTCAGGTATGATTTGATATTTGCCATACTGAAAATATCCAGCGTAGGTACATTGAACTGATTTGCCAGAGTCATAAACAGACTGAGAAATCCGGTCATTGCAAGTATTACAACACGTACCGAGATAGTGCTTTTCAGTTCATAGATGTCGCGGCCGACATCTTCTACATCACCGTAGTAGTTAAAGTCAACGATACGCTTTGTGCGTTTGTTTTTTGAGTGGACTGACATGAACTCGTCAGCTTCCTGAGTTATATGTACATCCAGCTGATGTGCGTCGATATCAGCCTTTTCGCTTAGATTGATACTTGTGAGCTCAGCTCTGGGCGCAGGTTCAACAGGTTTTGCTGCCTCAACAGCGGCAGGTGACGGGACTATATCCGTGATCTGTTTTCTGCCCTCGGGGCTCTCAGCCTCGTTGATTATCTGTATACGGCTCCGTTTTTTCTTTTTGAACTCAGGAGGAGTATACATATACTCTCCTTCGGGAGTTTCACGGGCGTAAGTGTAGTCGTTTTCTTTTTTTCCGCGGTGTTTCTTTTTGTTCTTCTTGCTCTCTATCTCCTTGGCACGTGTAGACTCACTCATACGCCTTATTTTAGGCGCTTCATCAGGAGTCATCTGTACAGGAGTAAAGGTACCTGACGGAATGACCTTCCTCTGTGGGTTGGTACGTATCTCGCTCATAGCGTCTGAACTGACCACAGCCACCTTATGTCTTGAAAGGTCTGCAGGTTTTACCTCATCTGCAGGTGAATCATTGCGGTGAGCATTATCAAAAAGAGCGGATTTTTCATGTGATATAGGCGGTCTTGATTTGGGACGGCCTACAAATTCAGGAGGGTCAACAGTAGAATTTATAATTTTCTGGGCATCAACTCTGCCCACTTTAGATTTAGGTTCAAGAGTATCGGGAGAGTACTCGTCAAGAATAGCCTCCAGCGATGGTTTCTGTTCTGACATATTTATCTCCTTATTCAGAGCCTCTGCGCTGGCGAAGCACTTCATACATAAAGATACCTGCCGCAACTGAAGCGTTTAGTGAATTGATTTTTCCGAGCATTGGCAATTTTATCATAAAATCACATTTTTTCTGTATAAGCTTGCTCATTCCGAAGCCTTCAGATCCGATGACAAGGGCAACTCCTCCGGTGAAGTCGGTTTCGGAATAATCCGTACCGGATGCATCTGTACCGTAAATCCACACTCCATTTTCCTTGAGAGTGTCTATGCAGGCTGCAAGATTAGAGACTCTTGCAACGGGGACATAGCTTGCTGCTCCTGCGGAAGTCTTGAAGACTGTCGCATTAAGGGAAGCGCTTCTGCGTTTTGGGATAATAACACCGTCAGCGCCGGAAGTCTCTGCGGTACGGATTATAGCGCCAAGATTATGAGGATCCTCGATCTCGTCGCAGATGATTATAAAGGGCTTTCTGCCTTTTTTTTGCGAAACAGCAAGGATATCCTCTACAGTAACGTATTCTCCGCAGGCACCCTCAGCAACAACACCCTGATGTGAAGCACCGCCTGATAGCCTTGAGAGCTTTTTATCGTCAGCATCCTTGACAACGATGCCGTTTTCCTTTGCAAGGCGGCGGATAACGCTGAGGCTTCCGCCGTTTCCGTCAATGTAGATCGTATCAAGATTCGCACCTGATTTGAGAGCTTCTATGACGGGATTTCTGCCGCAGATGACATTCTGTGGCATATCATTGATATTTTTCTCTTTTTCCATATTTAACAGCGAGCGCGAAACGCTCATGCTCCTTTTGTTCTGTTTAGAGTTTTCAAAAAATGAAAATATCATTTCAATTATAGCATTATTGAATTGAAATTACAAGTCCCTTTCGGCATAAAAATGCAATATATGCGCATTGTCAGTTGTTTATATCGATTACAGAGAGCTCAGGACGGTTAAAAATACGCGGTATGAATATCATTCGCATAGGTCTTGCAAGTCCGCGGCTTATGATGTGTGTCGTATTGTCATATTTATATTGTCCTGTAGTATATTTAGGTAAAATACCCTGATCGGGAGCGTAAAGTCCCTGATCGAGGAGCTTCGGTATCCTCCACTGACCGCCATGAGCGTGACCTGACAGGATCAGATCGAAGTATTTGTCGTTTTTACCGAGATAGCTGTCGATCTGTTCAGGCTGATGGGCAATGAGTATATTATAATACGTATTGTCAAGATCATCGAAGCATTCATCAAGCTGGGGCTTTTCTTTTCCCCATTCGAAAGAATCGAGAACGCCATATATGCGGATATTCTGTCCGTTTACGCTGAGTTCTTCTTTATTGCCGAGAAGCAGAGGACAGATCTGACCTGCTTTTTCGTAAAATTCTTCAGTGTCGTCTCGCATCTCTTCGTGATTTCCGGGAGTGTAAACACATGGATATCTGCCGCTGAGCTCAGTCATAAGGTCAAGAGCGTGTTCGGTGCCTCCCCAGCCGTCGATAATATCTCCGCCGAAAATGACAATATCCGGATCAGCCTTATCCACCTCTCTGATGAGCTTTGAGTTATTGGTATCACCGAAAAAGCAGTTATGGAGATCGGAAATAAAAACGATTCGTATATTCTTATCCAGCTTGTCTGTGCTGACTTTATAGCGGACTGTCTTTAAAGCAAAGCCCCATGCGCTCAGTGTACACAGTATTGCAATTATAACAGCAAAAACTGTTCTTTTTTTGGCTTTTTTTGACATTATATACCTCTTTCGGATATTATCGCTATCATTTCTCCGACATTTTTCATACCTGATACCTCACGCATTTTGAAACGAAGTCCAAACTCGTTTTCGACAGCTGCGATCAGATTAATGTGTTCAAGACTGTCCCAGTCCTCGATGTCGGAAGATGTCGTGTTTTCGTTCACTGACAGTGAAGGATCGCCGAAAATGTCTCTGAAAACTTCATTAAGGCGTGGAATTATCTCATTTTTGTTCATTCTGAATCTCCTTATCTATTATTTTTATAACTTTATTTTGGTTTACATAGTTTGTGATATCAAGATGCCATACGGAATCGCCGTTATCATTTCTTTCATCAAGAGTGAAGCCGAAACTGCCGTAAAGTTCGGCGACAAGGCTGTTTTTCAGTGTTTTGAAATAGAAGCCGTTTATGCGTTCGATACCTTTTTCTTTAGAAAGACGCACAAGCTCGTCAAGCATTGCAATCTCCATATCTCTTTTCAGTACACGGCAGCTCATGAGCCAAAGCTCGATATCGAGCAGTTTATCACTGCATTTTCCGATAATGACTGAAACTATTCCATTATCTCCGAACTTGTCAAGCAATCTTCCGCATATGCAAATATGATCGGGGCTTGTGCTTACCTGCTGTATCTCTTCCTCGTTATATCGGCGTGTAGTCAGATTGAACTGATTGCTTTTGTTTGTGAGCTGTGTGATGCGCTGGATATAAACAGGCTTGAAATCGCAGATAACGGCAGTCATTTCAAGACTAATGAGATAGTCCTCATAGCTTTCGAAGCTTTTTCGCTGAGCAGCTCTCTGAGCGTTGGCGGCATACATCTCTGAGCGCCGCATATCGTCATCAGAAATAGACGTCACCTCAAACAGACCGCTTCGTGAAAGCTGGTACATAGCTTCGTGAACATTGCTGAGGTTGATGGTACGTACCATAGGGAGCTGACCCTCAACGATAGCACATTCGGCAGGATTATCATCGATAAAGACAAAGCTGTCAAGTCCGAGGCTGAGGTCATCAGCAGTTTCTGCGATATTGCGGTCTTTGGGCTCCCAGTTTGCCTTTATTGAGACAAAATCCGAGGGCTTAAGCACTCCGCACGGGTGATTCAAGCCGAGAAGGGCGTTTTCCTCATCGTTCTTCGAGCATACTGCAAGCAGCACACCATAGTCCTTATAACCTTTTATAAAGCTCTGAAATTCGCTGAATGCCTGTCCTACGGCAGTTTCCTGACCTATTTCTATGCCTTCCTGACCATCATCGCCAATGACACCGCCCCACAGGGTATTATCAAGATCAAGATCGATCACCTTGTGATTTTTTCCGTAAATTGACTTGATAATGCAGGCAAGGCTGTATGCAAGGTCGGGGATAACATTTGTATTCATGGCGTATTTGTAAAGATACCATGCTTCGGCATCGTGCCAGTTTGCAAGGCCGCAGACTGAAGAGAGATAGTTTATGTCGTGAATATAGAAGCCTTTGGTATTCAGTGCATAATCCGAGAGCATAACATTCATTTTCTGAATGAAAGCAGCGTGGCCTGTTCTGCTCCAGACATCGAAGCTGCCTGTTCGACGGAACAAAGGAAGCTCGAAATTGTTTTGTATGACAGGGCATGAGAAGCGCTGCTTTAAGCTGTCCCAGACCTGCCTGAAGTAAGCGAACTGATCGTTAAGTCTCTGCTGAACTTTCTCACGGCTCTCAGCAGGACTTTCGGGAAGCATAGTAAGATTCCGCGAAGTTGTATGGATATAGATAATATCGGGATCAAAGCTGTCCAGCTGAGGATCGCCGAAAACAGCGTCTTCATAGAACTGGTTGTATTCTGATTGATAGAATTCGGGTTCTATACCGAAGTTCAGCAGAAAAAGTTCAAGTGCAGATACAATATGGTTGGTCGTTGAGCCCCCCAGCACAGCGATCCTTTTCTTTATGCGTACACTTCCGTCAGAAAGCAGCTGCTTTCTGAAAGCGAGACGTCTGCGTATAATGTCCTTGCCATCAAAAGGAAAGTTTAGTTCTTTCATCATATCACCTTATTTTGTCAGATTGTTGTTAATACAGATCCTGTTTCCGCCTACTGCTGAGAATGAGCACATGGCAAACAGCAGATCGGTAGCTCCGACACTTTTAATGAAGTCAGGCGCATTCAGATCAAAGTAGCGTATATCGCAAAGATAAATATTCTCGAATGAGCTTGTAAGCATTGGGAGCAAAGCGTTTCCGTAGCTGTCCTTGAAGATCACAAGAGTCCTTCCGTTTTTGCATTCTGTGTTTACGTGGACTATTCTTTCATCGGAGCCGAATACCATATAATATCCTGAATTTGGCATATATGAGGGATCAAGGAGAAGCTCTGCTGCCAACGGAGCTTCAAAGCGCGTATTGTACTGAGTCACAGTTACAGGAGTTTTGGGCTTATAGTAGACAAAATCCTCGGGATTATTCATTAGTGTTGCGCTCTGTGTGTACATATATAGCGTACCAACGTATCCGGGAAGTGTGATGGTTTCGTATTCAGAGAGCTCAGGATAGGGGACGCCTGCAGTAAGCGCGAACTGCTGAGCTGCATAGTAAGCGCCGAGAGGCTGCCAGTGATGGTCGGTGCGGGAGTAGATAGGCTCATCCTTATGAGCTTCAAGTATATTGTAAGCGTCAATGGGGATAACCTTGTCGAGAGAAGCGTTTAGCCTGTCGATATCTTCTTTTTCACTGTATGCAAGATTCTGATATTTTTCGGGAAGATAGAATGAGCTTGAAGTTGGAAGCACCATTGAGTACACGTTTACGTTTTCGAGCTTTTCTTTGTACTGGTTGACAAAGGAAGCATATTCCTGTTCAGTGCCCCATGCTCCGCCGTAGAGAGTTACGCCTCGCTTATTGATGATAAGAATGTTATTTGTCAGTTCACCATCGGCCTGAGCATCTTTCTGTGGTGTTGTTGTCTCCGCTATGGCTGTTGTTGTGACAGCTGTAGAGGCAGTAGTACCGGCGGCAATAGTTGTAGTTACAGTAGGCTGTTTCTTTTCAAATCCGCTGCCGAAAAGCTCTGCTTCTTCACCTTCACTGCCGAATTTTCTGCCCTTCAGATGTATGATATAGTCGGAAATGAATTCCTTTATACGAGCTCTGTCATGAACTGTATCATCGAAATAATCAGCAACACCCTCGGTGAAATCACCGCTCGCATAGCTTTTTGCTGAGAAATGCGGGAATTTTGTAAGATAACGGTTTTCGTCGTCAGCCTTTGTTTCATGTGGCAGCAGTGTTACATAAATGAATCCACCGACAAATATAGTACTCAATGTGATTATATTTGCAAGCGCAATGGAATTCATGGCTTTTTTGCGTTTCTGTTTTTTCAGCTTTTTAGGCTTGATAGGTATATCTATGGGAGTTCCTGCGCGGTCTGAACCCTTTATCGAGATAGAAGGCTCAGGCAGCTTGTCTTTATTTTTATCGGTCATTTAATTGCCTCATCAGAATCTGAAATATAGGAATGGATTAGCTGTAGAAGCTACAAGCATTATGCTTGTAACTATGAGCAGCAGAGCGGATGCAACAGCGGCAGCGGAAGAAACAGCAGCTCTTGTGACAAAATGTCTGTCAGAAAGCTGTTTCACATATTTTATGATAGGGAAGCAGCAGATAACTGCCGCTGTAAGCAGATACATATTATTAACAACAGAAATTTTGTCCTGCATTGCAATAAACCCGTTTTTGCTGAATCCAAAGGCTGTCCTTAAGAAAATTCCAAGTTTGTCAAGCTTTTCGAAATAGAATATTACGAATCCGATAATTATCACAAGCTTACTGTAGACATGCCGCAGTACAACAGGAATCTTTTTCATTCGCTTTTTTCCTATGAGCATTTCAATGAATACAAAGATGCCATAGTAAAGTCCCCATATTATGAAGTTCCAGCTGGCACCATGCCAGATACCGGTACAAAGCCATACAAGGAAAAGTCCTCCGTATTTTCTGCGCTTTCCGAAAATCGGTATATAAAGCACATAATCACGGAAGAACGTGCTGAGAGATATGTGCCAGCGCTGCCAGAATTCAGTAATATCTTTGCATATAAAAGGGTGGTCGAAGTTCTCATCAAAGTGGAATCCGAATACACGTCCGAGGCCTATGGCAATATCGGAATAGCCCGAAAAATCAAAGTATATCTGTAAGCCGTAGGCAAGAGCGCCGTACCATGCGCCGAACATGGTGGAGCTGCCGATATTTCCGAGAAAGCTGTCAACGATAATGCTGAGCTGATTGGCAAGAAGTACTTTTTTGCCAAGACCGAGAGCAACTCGGTTCAAGCCGTAGGAAACGTCACATATCTCTATCTTTCTGTCGCTGATCTCTTTTTCTATAGTGCTGTATCTGACAATAGGACCAGCCACAAGCTGAGGAAAAAGGGTGAGATAAAGGAGAAAATTGCTGAATTTCCTCTGCGGTTCAACCTTTTCCCAGTGACAGTCAATAATATAGGATACAGTCTGGAACGTATAAAAACTGATGCCGATTGGCAGCCTTATATCCGGCACAGGGACCGAACATGAAAAAAGGGCGTTGATATTTTCAGTGATAAAGCCGCTGTACTTAAATACACCGAGCATGAGAAGGTCATATGTTACCGCGATAACAGTCGCGGCAGTATCACCCTTTTTTCCCTGGTATTTTCCAATGAAGAGAGCTGCGGTATAGTTAACAACCGCAGTTGCAAGCATCAGGAAAATGTAGACAGGTTCACCCCAGGCATAAAAAATAAGCGAGAAAATGATCAACACCAGATTCTTTTGTTTTGTTCCTCTTGCCAGTCCATAGCATAAAAGACAAACAGGAAGAAAAATATATATAAAGAATAATCTTGAAAAAACCATTGTTCTACCGCCTTGCAGGAATTATTTATATATCTGTAGCTGGACCGCGTTAAAAACTGACGGAGAAAATAAAATAAATGCGGAGTCTGATTTTTCCGCATAAACTATTATACAACAAAAAGAACATAATTGCAAGTATAAATGACATGGAAATCATTTTTCGGTGATGTTTTCTGAATTTTCAAAAAATGGCCACTGATAAATAATGTGTACTCAATAACCGCCATAAAGGCGGTTATTGCCCCGAACTCAGTTCGGGGAGCGCAAATTCTTAATGAAATCCGGAATTTGCGCGTAAAATTTCTTTATGTCAAGCTCATTTTGCCCTTTGGGGCAAAACAAAGTGCAAGAAAAATTATTGGATTATTTATTTTTTCTTGCACTCTGACAACTAAAAATTGGCTTTTAAAAGCTGAATAAAGCCAATTTTTAGTTGTTGAGCAGACATTAAATAAGCATAAAAATCCCCCCGTCCGTAAAGGAGGGGGGATAATGGCATTTACTGAGTAGGAGTATCGTCCTTCTCGACAAGTGCCTTGAGACCTGTTGCGAGACCTGCAAGTCCTTGTATTTCGCTTGGGATAATGATCTTTGTTGCCTTGCCGTCAGCAGCCTTAGCAAAGGATTCAAGTGATTTGAGCTGGATAACTCTTTCGTTTGGATTAGCGTTATTGAGCTTAACGATACTTTCAGCAAGAGCTTCCTGTACCATTGTGATAGCCTGCGCTTCACCTGTAGCCTCAAGGATCTTCTGCTCTCTTACAGCGTCAGCCTTGAGGACCATAGCCTGCTTTTCAGCCTCAGCTTCGAGGATCTGAGCTTCCTTCTTAGCCTGTGCACGAAGTATCTGAGATTCCTTTTCACCTTCTGCAACGAGGATCTGAGACTTCTTGTCACCCTCTGCCTGAAGTATCTTTTCACGGCGTTCACGCTCAGCTTTCATCTGCTTCTCCATAGCGTCCTGAATCTCACGAGGAGGGAGAATGTTCTTGAGCTCGACACGGTTGACCTTGATACCCCAGCGGTCAGTAGCCTGATCAAGGATAGAGGTGATCTTTGTATTGATAACGTCTCTTGAAGTGAGAGTAGCATCGAGTTCCATTTCACCTATGATATTACGGAGAGTTGTGGCAGAAAGGTTTTCAATAGCAGCTAAAGGTCTTTCAACACCGTAGATGTACTGCTTAGCATCGGTTACCTGATAGAATACAACAGTATCGATCTGCATTGTAACGTTATCTTTTGTGATAACGGGCTGCGGCTTGAAGTCTACTACCTTTTCTTTAAGTGAAACCTTTCCTGCGATCCTGTCGAAGAAAGGTACGAGTATATGAAGTCCTGTTTCCCACTCAGCGTGGAAGGAACCAAGTCGCTCGATAACGAATACGTGTGCCTGAGGAACGATCCTGAAGCATCTGATGAAAAGGAAAAGAAGAATAATAATAACGATCAAGATAATGATTCCGAGTGTGTCCATGTTGATTTACCTCCAATAATATAGTATAAAAATAAGTGGATTTAGTTTTCTGGTGCGACAAGAAGTTTTGCGCCCATTACTTTTTTAACGATAACGATAGTACCCTCAGGTATGATCTCGTTCTCGTTTTCAGGAACGGCACTCCAATTGACCCCATTTAAAGTGACTCGTCCCGTACCCTTGTCAAGGTCGATGACCTCGATGACAGTGGCATGCCTGCCAACGTCAAGCTCTGAATTAGTGGCGATCTTGATCTGCTGCTTTCGTTTCTTGATGAACGGCAGACTGACGACCAGAAACAGCACAGACGAGACAATAAACAGTACCAGCTGCTTCATGGATGAAAGATCCCAGAAATAGCAGGCGATCATTGTTACAAAAGAGCCTGCGGCGAACCAGATAGAGACCAGCTGCACCGTACAGATCTCTGCTATAACAAAAGCGATTACGGCTATTGCCCAGAACAGTACATTCAAAACGAGCTCCCCCTTTCAAAAATATTTGTAGTAATCCCTACAGTAAATATTATAACACCAAAGTGTGAACTTTTCAAGTATTAGCTGCGGTATTTCGACAATATTTTTGTACGCAAAGTATAATCAAGAGTTCCTTTTCAGTTCTGTATATGTCATAATATAGGGAGCTATGCCCTTAGCATCGTTCTCTACAACTTTTTCGCTCAGATAGTACTCTGCGGAGCCGTCACGGGAGTTCTCTCCGCCAAGACCTCCGACAAGACAGATATTCTTCAGCAGCGGTATATCGCCGCTATTATCGATATATTTTTCAGTTATTGTTTCAAATGTGCGCTTGCCTGATTCAAGCATTTCTTCACCGCATATACCAAGACGAACAGCCTTGAGTGCTGAATATGCAAAAAGAAGCGAACCGCTTGTTTCGGGGTAATTATTGCTTAGATCGGAACGTGTAGGGAGCTGAAGCAGCATACCGTCATCCAGGCAGTATCCGGCAAGGTGCTCCAGAAGATCCGAGAGCTCCTGCCTTATAAGTTTACCTTCAGGGAGGATCTCACAGCAGTCGGCAAGTGCGGCACACAGCCAGCCGTTTGCCCGGAGCCAGAATTCAGAGGAAAGACCTGTTAGTCTGTCAGCCCAGCACATAGTATTTGTGTCATCGTATCCGTGGTAGAACAGACCTGTATCTGGATCGCGCAGTATTCTTCTCATATCCCATAGCTGACGCATAACGTCATCGACTATGCCCCGCGATTTATGGAGCGTGCCGTATTCAGCCAGAAACGGCAGTGCCATATAAGCTCCGTCCAGCCATATCTGGTCGGGGTATATGTTCTTATGCCAGAAGCTTCCGCAGTCAAGGCGCGGATGACGAATGAGCTGTTCTGACCAGAACTTTTCAAATCCCAGACGATATCGTTCATCACCGGTAAGCTTCCAAAGTCTGAATAGGTTTTTGGCTCCGTTGATATTATCGAGATTATAGTCTGCATAATTCATGGTGGGGATAGTGCCGTCCTTAGAAACATAGGCATTTATGAAGCTTTTTGAATAATCGAGAAGTCTGTTGTCGCCTGTCAGGTCATACATCATAAGAACTGCTGTTATCATGCAGTTGTCAATGTAGTTCCATTTGGGCGCTTTTTCGAATATCTCTGATTCCTTGTTCCACTTAGGGGCTAATGGATCCGAAGGAAGAATAAGGTTCTCGATATATTTAGAAACAATAATTTCAGCTTTAGTCATCCTGTAAGGCCTCCTGCGGTAATACCGCTGACAAATTTTTTCTGGGCAAGGGCAAACACTGCAACTGACGGTATCAAGCCTATTACCGACATAGCAATGACCTTGCGCTGTTCATAGCCCTGTCCTGTACTGTCCACAGACAGCCTCAGAGCCAGTGAGAGAGGGTATTTTTCCACTGAATGTATCATTATCAGCGGTTCAAGAAAATCGTTCATAGTCCAGAGAAATGTGAAAACTCCAATGGAGACAATGGCAGGTCTGATACACGGAACGAGTACATATATCAGCGTTTTAAGTGTGCCGCAGCCGTCTATTCTTGCAGCATCGTCAAATTCACGGGGGATCCCCTTGAAAAACTGAACAAGAATGAATACAAACATACCTTCTTCGGCAAACAGCGATGGAAGAGTGAGCGGTATGTATGTATCGATCAGCCGCAGTTTGTTCCACATAAGGTATCGCGGCATTATGGTTACGATGGATGGCATAAGCATTCCACAGATGAGCAGTGCAAAGAAGAACTTCTTCAGCGGAAAATCAAATCTTGCAAAGCCGTATGCCACTATAACCGAAGAAATGACAGCGAAAACAGTTTTCGGCAGAATTATAGCAAACGTATTTATGAAATAGTGTCCCATATCGTAGGGGGTGACTGTCTGCCATGCATTGCGGTAGGAGCTCCAGTCAAGTTTTTCTGGCATGAACCATATTGATGAGAAGATCTCCTCGTTAGTCTTGAATGAAGCGCCTATAAGCCATAGCAGGGGATAAAGAGTTGCAGCTCCAAGTACAAAGAGGAAAGTAAATGTTAACAGCTTTTTCACTGTATATCCCTCCTTGTACGGGCTGTGAGCCTGTAAAGAGCGGCTACAACAGCCGCGATCATCACAAAGAGTGTCCATGAAATTGCATTTGCCATACCTTCATTTCCGTAGGTGAACATCTCCTCATAAATAAGCATGCCGACTGTTCTTGTTTTTCCGAGAGGTCCGCCGCCTGTAAGCATATACGGAGCATTGAACTCCTGCATTGCAGCTATCGTCTGCAGGATAAGATTAACAAAAATAACGTTTTTTATCTGTGGCACTGTGATAGAAAAGAAGGCTCTGATGCTTCCGCAGCCGTCAACCTTTGCAGCTTCATACAGCTCCTTTGGTATGTCGCGGAGAGCAGCGAGAAATATCACCATAGTTGAACCGAATTCCCAGAGCCTGAGCAGAACTATCATAAAAAGTGCGGCATCATGGTCTCCGTACCAGCTGACAGGAGACAAGCCTGCATTGATTAGAAGCTGATTGACAAGTCCTTCAGAGGTAAAGAGATACTGCCACATAATAATAACAGAAAGATTTGCTCCGAGTATGGAAGGAATATAGAATACAGTTCGGAACACACCAATGTATTTCAGTTCCGTATTCAGCAGCAGGGCTATGAGCAGTGAAACTGTGAGCTTAAGCGGTACAAGCAGAGCTGTATATTTAAGTGTCACGCCAGCAGATTGCAAAAAATCCTTGCTTTTGAACATATTGCGGAAATTATCAAATCCAGCAAAGCCGCTCCTGTCAGTCATGCCGACAATAAATGAGCAGATAAAAGGATAGATTATAAATAGTACAGCGCCGATTATAAACGGCAATATCAGCAATAGACCTGTGTATTTGCTGACTCCGACGGGATTGAGGTATTTTCTGGTATTCATTTTTTTATCTTCTCCAGATAATCGTTGATGGAGTCGTACATCTGACGTGCGGCAGTATCGCAGTCTGCTGTACCGTAGGAAACTGCGCCGATGGCAGTGTTATAGAAATTCTTCATTCTCGGGAGTTCCATATATGGACTTATGGTGACTGTATCGGTGTTATGGAGCATATCATCACATTCCTTTGCAAGCCCCGAAAGCTTTTCGCTTCTTTCGAGAGCAGTTGCTGCATTTTTTGATGCGGGTATGCCTCTTGAAGTGCACAGCAGTTCAGCACATTCCTCATCGTTGATGAGAAAATCTATGAATGCTGCGGCTTCATCGGGATATTTGGTATTGGCGGAAACAGCATACAGGAGAGTTGGTTTTATCATCCAGCCGCTGTTATTGCCGCTGTCGTCCGCAAGGAGAGGACCTGCTTTCAGAACACCCTCGGGCAGAACAGATTCGTATTTGCCCACAGCGCTGCCCCATTCGAGCACACCTGCAACTCTGCCGTCTATGAATTCTGAAGACTGGTAAAGAGCGGCATTCCCGTCCTCATCAGCCCTTGCCCTGACGGTTCTGATAACATGGTTATCCTCAAGGCTTTTGTAAAACTTAAGTGCGTCACTGATGTCGTCGACAGTAAAGCATAGCTTTCCGTCGTGTGTAATGAACTCTTTGCCTGTTTTCTGCTGAATGTAGACTACCGCCAGATACCAGGCAGTCCCCCCGGACTGGATATCAAGGTCGATAGGGTAGAGTCCCTTCTCACCGAAGGACTTTCCGAGAGCGGTGAGCTCGGACCACGTTTCAGGGTAATCGGCTCCGAGAGAGCTGAAAACATTCGAGTTGTAGAACAGACCTCTTCCGCTTACGGATACTGTAACAGCGCTGAATCTATCGTCTATACGCCCGAAGGAAAGGATCTCATCATCATAGCCTGACAAGTCAAGGAAGCCGTCAAGGCTGTCAAGGTCGTAGAAGCTGTTTCCGTCTTCCGACATAGAGATGAGCCAGTCATAGTTTATCTGCATGACGTCAGGCTCAGTGCCGCTTCTTATCTGAGCGGATACTTTTTCCGTCCAGCCGTCCCAGCCGCCGTACTCAGGTATAATGAAGATATCAGGGTGTTTCTTGTTCCAGAGCTCGATAGCATTCAGAGTTGCTTCGTGCCTGTCATCGCCTCCCCACCAGGAAAAGCGCAGTGTGCACTTATCCAGCTTGCCATCGGGAGCAGTTACAGAGGTGTTCTTTTTGCTTGAACAGGCGGAGAGTGTAAGTGCACAGCAAAATGCTGCGGCTTTGAAAAGTTTTTTCATACTCTCAGACCTCAGATATAATGACTATTTTGTTTTTCTCTATAAAACTTTCATATAATTAATTATACATCATTTCAGGCTGAAAATCAATAGAAAATGTCAAAAAGCAACAAAAAGCTCTCCTAAAGGAGAGCTCGGCTCATATACTGTTTTTTATACGTTCTATGGCATTTTTCTCGAGACGTGATACCTGAGCCTGTGATATACCGATCTCGTCTGCAACTTCTACCTGGGTTTTGCCTCTGAAAAAGCGCAGATACAGGATATTACGCTCGCGCTCTCCAAGATCACGTATAGCATCTCGGATAGACAGTTCGTCCATACGGCTTTCAACGTCGTTCATATCGCTTATCTGATCCATGATATAGAGGTTATCCTCAGAATCGGAGTATACCGGCTCGTATAGTGAAACAGGATCGCTAATGCTTTCTAGAGCGATGACCACGTTGGCTCGCTTTTCACCTGTTTCCGCTGCTATCTCATCTATATTCGGCTCTCGCTGAAGCTTTATTGTCAGCCTTTCCTTAGCCTGTATAGCCTTGTATGCGAGGTCTCGAAGAGAGCGGCTGACCTTGACGTGGCTGCTGTCGCGCAGATATCGTCGGAGTTCTCCGCTTATCATGGGTACGCAGTATGTCGAGAAGCGAACTTCTTTAGAGAGATCGAAATTGTTGATCGCCTTAATAAGTCCTATAACACCGATCTGGAAAAGATCGTCTATATCCTCGCCGCGTCCTGTGAACTTCTGTATAACACTTAAAACAAGGCGAAGATTACCATTTATGAGCTTGTCACGTGCAGTTTTACTGCCTGTAGCCCGGATTTCCTTGAGAAGAGTGATTTTTTCCTCTTCTTTCAGAACTGTGAGATCTGATGTGTTGATACCAGCTATAACGACTTTATTGTATGCCATGAGATATCCTCCGTAAAAGATTACGAGGATATTATTGCCCTTTCTCTGTGGTGTAATCACAGGGAATAACTGGAATAACAAAAAGAGCAGCCGAAGCTGCTCTAAGATCATCTCTTGTTTACATATTCTATTAGCTTTCCGAGGCACAGCTCGAAGCAGCTTCCGTACCAGGTCTCTTTCATATGCGGAACGGTTGCCTCTATGCAGTCGAGAGTAAATTTTACCGCTATATCAAGACATTGCTGAAGGTCCATACCGAGAGCGCAGCCTCCCGAGAAAACGCTGCTGAAAATATCGCCTGTACCATGAAAGCGTGAATTGATATTTCTGTCGAATGAAAAGTAGAATTTATCGTTTTCAGAGTCGTATGCTGCAGCACCCTGCTGCCTGTCATCGTAGTGCACACCTGTAATGACCGGTACTTTGCAGCCCAGGTCGGCGAGCCTGCGGAGAACGTCCTTAACATAGGCTTCATCGTAGATCTCAGTGTAGGGGATACCGAGAAGAAAAGCCACCTCTGTCATATTGGGTATAATGAAATCAGCCTTTGCGCAGAGCTTTTTCATTTCTGTTACGAAATCCTGAGAAAAGCCGGTATAGAGCCTGCCTGCGTCGCCGAGGACAGGATCGACGATTATATAGTTATCCTCTGTGCTGAAATCATCAAAGAAGTCCGAGACTATCTGTACCTGCTCCATCGAGCCGAGATAACCTGTGTACAGCGCATCAAACTTTAAGTCCATGCTTTTCCAATGTTTTGCTATAGCGGGGATATCGCTTGTAAGGTCGCGGAATGTATAGTCCTTGAAGCCCTCGCCTGTGTGAGTAGAGAGTACAGCCGTAGGGATAACAGCAGTTTCGATGCCCATAGCCGATATTATGGGGAGTGCAACGGTCAGCGAACATTTGCCGAAGCAGGAGATGTCCTGTATAGAAACGATCTTTTTCATATTCATCATTCTTTCGATATATATTATCAATTCTTGATTATACCCCAAATAAGTGTCTTTGTCAATACGATAAAGGAAAAAGCTGCCGTAAAAAACAGCAGCTTTTATGCTGATATCATTGATTATCTAAGAACCATGCCCCAAATTTTGTGTCTTCCAGTTCGCCGTCGATAGAGTTGATAAATGTTCCTCTGTATTCAAATTCATCAAGTGAATTAATGAGGTGCGATTTGTATATGAAGTTCTGATCGTGAAGTGAAGCATCTAACAGAGGTCTGCCACTGCCTAACAACAATGTAAGATAAACCTCATTCACCTTTGATACCTTGTATTTATCGCCGTCTGTTACACGATACTTGACAATTTGACTGTCATTCAGTCTGAAACTGTCATCGTTAAAATCCGCAAAGTCCGAAGGATCAAGATTTTCGCCCTTTTCCTGATGAATGCGTATAACGTCGTCAATGCTTATTTTACCGGCTATGGGAGCTGTTATAACATCGTCTTTGTATGTCCAGTCGTGTATGTTTTTGAGTACTTCATCATACGGTGTTGTGAGGATATCCATACGGTAGTGACCAATATTGTCTCCAATGCCGCATATGACGCCGCTTCCGCCGTTATTGGCAGATACTTTCAGATACCAGTCCTCACGGTCAGAGATCCTGAACTTCATATATGAAGTGTCATAATAATCAGGAGAAGAACAGTATTTTTTGAAGTCACTGAACTGTATATCATTGCTGTTCTTTGCAAGCTTCAATACCTCATCAATAGTAATTTCACCTGCGTATTCGGGTTTATTTGTAACAGGGGGAGTAGTTACGCGCGGCTCGGTATACAGAACCTCTGTTACCTTTCTGCTGACTCTATCCATAAGCTGGACACCTTTTCCATCGGGACTTAGCAAAACATAATTGTCACTGTTCCCGTTCACCCAGTATTCTATGAGGGTAAAACCGCTTCCGCCTTCAACATCGGGATAGGGCTGGATATTCTGTATCTTTTTGTATATTTCGTCTGTGCTGGAGCTCTCAGAGATTATCTGTTTTATCTGAGCGAGAGTAACACGAGGAGAATTTGCGCTTATTTTGCCATTCAGGATAGCTCTTTCGCGTACAAGGGTAGAAGGAACATTCTTGCGCTCCCATTCCTCTATTTCTGCTAAAGTCATATGTTTTTCGCCGGACTTAGCCGTGGTAACGGTATTTGCAGTGATAGTTTTTGAGGCGGCTTTTGTGGTCTTAGCCGTAGTTCTTGCTGTAGTCTTAGGAGCGCCTGCGGTAGTATTGGTCGTATTTATAAAAGCGCCCACAGCAGGTACAGTAGACTTCCACAGCTCATTTTTGACAGTGACAGTAGTTACCGCAGTTTCAGCGGCTTTTGTGTTTGCTGCGGATACAGTCACAGCCTTTGTCTCAGTTGTATCAACTATTCTGTGTTCGTCGTCTGTTGCGCTTACTGTAGTTCCCGTTGCAGCTATTACAGGTGCAGTATCAACAGGCTTCGGAGCAGGCGCTTTGAACTTCTTTGCGACGCCTACTGCTCCGATAACTATTATTGCACAGGCAGCTGCAATAAAAGCTGGAGCAAACCGCGGAGCTCGGCGGACAGGCTCTGCTGTATACATCTCTGTTTGTGCCGAATCCTTGTCCATTCGGGTTAGACACTTGTTGTAGATGCGGCTTGCAGTCTCGTTGTCGGCAGCATTTCCACGCTCTGCGATTCTTTCAAGAGTTTTGTCATCAGAGCTGCGGAGTACATTTTTTATATTTTTTTTCATATTTACCCTCCTTTACAGAGTAATATCAAGTTCGCTGATAGCGGCTTTGAGCTTTTTAAGTGCCCGCCGCAGCCGGCTTCTTACTGTTATCGGGTTCATACCGAGAGTATGTGCGATCTCGGCGGAGTTTCTGTCATAGAAGTATTTCTGTATTATTATTTCGGCGTCAGGTTCACCGAGTGCTTCTATCTTGTCAAGGAGAAGAGCGGATATGTGGGAGCTTTCTGTTGAAGTAACGACATTTTCTGCGGACGGGATGCTGAGACTTTCATCTTCATCGATTGAAATACTTCTGTGAGAACTGAGGAAACGCCGCAGATCAATGGCACGGCGTTTAGCTGAGGTTCCGATATAAGCCTTGAGAGAGCCATTGTGTTCGGTATCGCAGTTCATCATCACATCGCTGAGTACATCAGCAGTGACATCTTCAATGTCATCCTTGCTTCCGATGCCGCGGAGCACATTGAAAACTATTGTATATGTATAGCTCCAGTATTCGCTGAAAAGGGTCTTGAAGCCTTTGTCAGGCGAATTGCTTATCAGCCTTTTTATATCCATGTCTGTCATTGTCCCACCTCCCTTATGCTGAAAACAGTTTCGTATACGTTGTGCTTTCATTATACACATACGGAGTACCAAAGTAAAGTGTTGCATAAAATAAAGTTTTTTCTTCGGCAAATAATGCAAATAGCAGTTGTTTGAAATAAACCAGTTGCATTTTACAAAAAAGTGTGTTATAATAGAAAAAAATACCACAACTTTTACCTGTATTTTATGAGGAGTGAGATTATTATGAAAGAGATACTTAATGAGCATTTTTCGGGGGAAAGAGCTCTGTTTCAGTGTAACGGACTAAAAATAAGCGGAACTGTTTTCGGTGAAGGCGAGTCTCCGCTTAAGCACAACGCTTACATTGAACTTACCGACTGCATATTTGACGCTAAGTACCCGGTGTGGTACAGTGAAAAGGTCAAGCTTAGCGGCTGTACTGTCCGTGAAAGCGGAAGTGAAGGCATATGGTATTCATCAGAGATAAATGTTTCTGATACCGTTGTTGAGTCTGAAAAGTGCTTCCGTCATTCAAACGGGATAAGTATGAAAAATGTGGAGTTCACCAACGGAAATGAAACGCTGTGGAAGTGTGCAAATGTGCGCATGGACAATGTTAAGGTGATCGGTGATTATTTTGCCATGGACTGCGACGGAATGGAGATAACCGGGCTTCAGCTCGAGGGAAATAACGCTTTTGACGGCATCAAGAACGCAACTTTGCGCAGAGTGAATATCAATGGACGAGACTGCTTCTGGAATTCCGAAAATGTGGTCATATACGATTCAGTAATAAAGGGAATGTATTTTGGCTGGAATTCTCGTAATATCACACTTGTTAACTGTACTGTGGAGAGCCTTCAGGGAATGTGCTTTATGGAAAATCTTGTGCTTAAAAACTGTAAACTTCCAAATACAACACTTGCTTTTGAGTACTCGAACAATATAAGCGCCGATATAAAGGGGGGCATAGACAGTGTTAAAAACCCTGCAGGCGGACTAATAATGGCTGAATCGATTGGTGAGCTCATTATGGAGAACGAAAATGTCGATGTATCACGCACAAAGATAATCTGCGGCTAAAAATAAAACCTGCACTGAAAAGTGCAGGTTTTTGTGTTGCTATTTTCACACTTATATGTTATAAGCGGAGTGCCTCCGCAGCCTTTTTTCGCGGCAAAGTCTTTTTATATCCAGGCTTTTTCTCCGCGCAGCTTGCTATTTTAAAACTTATATGTTATAATTATTTGGAAATGAGATCAAGTGTATCTCTTGCGATAAGGAGCTCTTCGTTTGTAGGAACGATCCATACCTCGATCTTTGAATCAGGTGTTGAGATCTTTGTGAGCTTGCCTCTTATAGTGCGGTTGAGAGCCTCATCGATCTTGATTCCGAAGTAATCCATGTTCTGGCATACAGCCTCACGTACTTCCCATGAGTTCTCGCCGATACCACCTGTGAAGAGAACAGCGTCAACACCGTTCATTGCAGCAGTATAAGCACCTATGTACTTCTGGATCTCATATGTGAGCATATCGGAAACAAGCTGAGCCTTCTGATTGCCCTGATTTGCAGCTTCCTGAATGTCACGGTTATCTGAACCAACGCCTGATACTCCGAGGAAACCTGACTTCTTGTTCATGTATTCGCTCATCTGTGAAGGAGAAAAGCCGTGCTTGTCGGCAACGAAAGTAACTGCTGAAGGGTCAACAGAACCTGTTCTTGTACCCATAACTACACCGTCGAGAGGTGTGAAGCCCATAGATGTGTCAACTGACTTTCCGCCGTCAACAGCAGTGATGGAAGAACCGTTTCCGAGGTGACATGAAATGATCTTGAGGTCCTTTACATCCTTGCCCATAGCCTCAGCGAGAGCCTTGGATACAAAACGGTGTGATGTGCCGTGGAAGCCGTATTTTCTTACGTGGAGCTTCTCATAATCATCATAGGGAAGACCGAACATATAAGCCTTTGGAGGCATTGTCTGATGGAAAGCTGTATCGAATACAACTACCTGAGGAACATTTGCAGGGATAACGCTCTTGCATGCTCTGAGAGCAAGTGCATGTGCGTGGTTATGTACAGGAGCAAGCTCGCGGAGCTCGTCGATCTTGTCGATAACCTCGTCTGTAACGAGAACAGACTTGTCGAAAACATCAGCACCCTGTACTATTCTGTGACCTACAGCAGAGATCTTGTCCATGCTGTCGATAACCTTTGCAGCGCCTATAGTAAGTGCTTCAACAAGCTTCATGAAAGCCTCTGTGTGAGTAGGGAATGCGCAGTCCTCGTCAAGAACTCTGCCGTCAGCAGTTTTGTGGTTGATATGTCCGTCGATACCGATACGGTCGCAGTTACCCTTTGCTATCACGCTTTCATCGCTCATGTCGATGAGCTGATACTTGAGGGATGAGCTTCCCGCATTAACAACTAAGATGATCATATATGTAATTCCTTTCAAAATATATTTTGCATATATTATTATATACTATTTTCTGAAAAATGCAAGTCCTTTTTTCAAATTTACGTTGTGATCTGCTTATGTAAGGCAGTTTTACAGCGTATAAAAGTACATGAAAACGCAAATATCCTTTTGCAAAACGACCAAAACAGCACAGCAATACTTTAATAATCTGTAGAGTAGATAAAAATTTACTAAAAAACATTGAAATTTATGAGGAGAGGTAGTAAAATGAAAGTCAGCGGAATAATCTGTGAGTATAATCCATTCCATAACGGACATCTTTACCATATCAACAAGACACGGGAAAACGGGGCAACGCATATTGTTGCTGTTATGAGCGGAAACTTCGTTCAGCGCGGCGACACCGCCATAATGGACAAGCTGGAACGTGCAAGGCTTGCTGTACACTCAGGTGCAGACCTTGTAATTGAGCTTCCTGTTCAGTACTGTCTTTCGTCAGCGGAGAATTTTGCTTCAGGCGCGGTGTATCTTCTTGATTCGCTGGGAGCTGTTGACGAAATTTCCTTCGGAAGTGAGTGCGGTGATACTGACAGCCTTCTGAAGGCAATGGCTACAGTTGATCTTGCGGCGGTAACACATGCCGACGAGATACGCGGGATCATGGAAAAGGGCTATACCTATCCGCGTGCACTTAATTCTGTTGTAAATGGCTACGACGCAGAGGCGGCTTCCATAATATCTGAGCCGAATAACCTTCTTGCCATAGAGTATCTCAGAGCACTGAAAAAGCATGACAGCAGAATGGAAGCATTTACGGTAAAGCGTAAAAACGCTGCGCACGACAGCACAGAAAGCGAAGATGGATTTGCCAGTGCCTCACTTATCCGTGAAATGATCGGCAGCAGGAATAACATAAGTGAGCTGACAACCCCTGAGTGGGCAGAGGCAGTAGCCGAAGCTGTTAAAAAAGGTGAAACGGCTTCTTTGAGCCGTCTTGAGCGTGTAATGCTCTATAAGTTGAGGACCTGCTCCACTGATGAGATCTCACAGATATATGATGTCGGGCAGGGGCTTGAACACAGAATATACGGAGCAAGAATGGCAGGTTCCCTTGATGAACTGCTGTTCACGGTCAAAACAAAACGTTACACAATGGCGAGAATAAGGCGCATAATGCTGTCTCTTCTCATCGGTATTACCAAAGAAGATATGAAGCAGCTCCCACCATACGGAAGGATACTTGCTTTCAATGAGAGGGGAAGAGAGATACTTGCCCGAGCCAAGGATACCGCAAGGATCCCTTTTGCTTCATCTATAGCCAAGCTTTCACAGCTTAGTGATATTGCGGAGCGCTTTGCCGAGCTCGAGATAAGAGCGTCGGATATTTATGGACTCGCTCTTGAGACCGTTACATCCGCGCAAAAGGATTACAGAGCAAAAATAATGATAGATATGGAGTGAACTCCGTATCAGGATCTGCGCCGCCTGACCGGCGTATGGTTAATGGAAGGATAGAATGATTTGATAAAAGGTGTAATATTCGACCTTGACGGTACACTGCTCGATTCTATGACGGTGTGGAGCAGTATAGACCGTGAATTTCTTATAGAAAACGGCATTTTGAAGCCGCCGCCCGAGGTTTCTGATGTGGTTAAAAAAATGACCGTTGATGAATCTTCGCAGTATTTCATAGATCATTTTGGTCTGAATTGTACGAAAGAATATGTTATCAGGCGTATTGAGGATATGGTTCGTCAGCGATATGAGGAACAGATTCCCTTGAAGCCCTATGCAGCCGAGCTCCTTGATCATCTTGACAGCAAGGGCATACCGTACGGTGTTGCAACAGCCACTTACAAGGGACTTGCCGAAGCAGCACTGAAGCGCTGCGGTGTATATGAAAGGATACAATTTCTGCTGACAGATGTGGAGTACCCACAGGGAAAGAATTTTCCGGATATATTTATCGGCGGAGCACAGCGCATGGGCTGCTCTCCGGCAGAGACTTTTGTTGTTGAGGATTCTCTTCACTGCATAGAGACTGCAAAAGCTGCAGGATTTCCTGTATGCGGAGTTTATGACAGTGTTGCTGAAGCTGATACGCCGCGTATAATCGCGCTTTCTGATTATTATGTCAGATCGCTGGACGAAATAAAGAATATCTTTTAGGGCGAACATTGTTCGCCCGTGCTGTTTTAAAAAGGAGAGATGGAATGAAAAGGGTTATGGTCGGAATGAGCGGCGGAGTTGACAGCTCTGTTGCAGCAATGCTGCTTCGTGATAAGGGCTATGAGGTCATGGGTGTGACTCTTAAGCTCTTTTCCGATGAGGATATTTCCGAGGCAAAAAAAGAGGGCAAGACATGCTGTGCGTTGTCAGATGTTGAGGACGCAAGGAGTGTGGCTTACCGTCTTGGATTCGAACACCTTGTTTTCAATTTCAGGGAAACCTTCCGCGAGTACGTTATGAAACAGTTTGCAGACAGCTACCTTTGCGGCAGGACTCCGAACCCATGTATAGAGTGCAATCGTCATGTCAAGTTTGATAAAATGCTGAGGAGAGCACTGGAGCTGGGCTACGATCACATTGCTACAGGACATTATGCTGTCTGTGAATATAATGAGGAGCGTGGACGATATCTGCTCAAACGTCCTAAAGACAGGAGCAAGGATCAGACATATGTGCTTTACGCTCTGACCCAGGAACAGCTCTCACATACACTCTTTCCGCTGGGAGAACTGGAAAAGACTCAGGTCCGTGAGCTTGCTGAGAGAGCAGGACTTGTCAACTCCAACAAGCCTGACAGTCAGGATATATGCTTTGTGCCCGACGGTGATTATGCTGCATTTATCCGAAGATTTACGAGCTGTGACACTCCTTGCGGCAGCTTTGTCGATATGGAGGGGAATCCGCTTGGTGAGCATAAGGGTATCATCAATTATACAATCGGTCAGCGAAAGGGACTTGGCATTGCTCTCGGACATCCTGCATACGTTGTAAAGAAGGATATCGTGGCAAATACAGTCACTTTGGGAGTTGAGTCAGACCTATATACAAAGAGCCTTATTGCTGATGATTTCAACCTTATTTCCATAGAAAAGCTGGAAGCACCCATGCGAGTTACTGCGAAAACACGCTACAGCCAGAAGGAGCAGCCTGCCATCGTGTCGTACCTCGGAAATGATGAGTACATGGTGGAGTTTGATGAGCCGCAGAGAGCTGTCACAAGCGGTCAGGCTGTAGTCCTGTACGACGGTGACATCGTAGTAGGCGGAGGTACAATTAAATGAGTTCGGCACTTCTTGTTGTAGATGCACAGGAGCTTATAACAAACAATAAGCTCTATGCCTATGATAAATACATAGAAAATGTCAGCACTTTGATTGCAGAATCACGAAAAAACAATGTTGAAGTCATCTATATACGCCACGATGACGGTGAGGGGCAGCCTCTCTCAAAGGGGAATAGCGGCTTTGATGTTTGCAGAGAGTTCATACCGAAAAACGGCGAGAGTGTTTTTGATAAATTCGTTAATAGTCCGTTCCGTGACAGCGGATTGCTTGGATATCTTCGTAAAAATGGTGTGAACAGACTTATAATTACAGGTCTGCAGACAGATTACTGCATAGATGCAACGGTGAAATGTGGCTTTGAACATGGCTTTGAAATGATTGTTCCGGAGTACTGCAACTCAACCGTTGACAATGAATTTATGACTGCAGATCAGACCTATCATTACTACAATGATTTTATGTGGAAAGACAGATATGCTCAATGTGTCTCTGTCAGGGAGACTATTGACATGATACGGAGTAAATGAATGGAATACAAATTTGAAAAGCTTACAGATAAAATATTCGTCTGTGCCAGCACCGACCACCGTTTCGGAACAGATGCATTTCTGCTGGCGGATTTCTCGCAGTACCGCGCAAAGGACAAGGCTTGCGACCTGGGGACGGGCTGTGGAATAATACCGCTCATAATGCAGAAGAAAATGCCGCCGCAGGTAACATATGCTGTGGATATTCAGAAAGGTGCCATAGAACAGCTCTGCCTTGGACTTGAAAAGAGCGAGACTACAGGGATAGTACCGATATGTGCTGACCTTAAAGAACTGTGGGAGGGGGCTCCTCTGGGTCAGCTCGACCTTGTGACCTGCAATCCGCCTTATAAGGTGAATAACGCAGGATTTCAGAGTATTATAACTGCGCAGAAAATAGCACGTCACGAGATACTCTGCACCATTGATGATGTTTGTGCGGCGGCTCAGAAGCTTCTGAAGTTCGGCGGCAGGCTCTGTGTCTGCAATCGTCCTGAGCGCCTGAGTGATGTGGTATTTGCCATGAAAAATCACGATATTGAGCCGAAAAGGCTGCGTTTTGTATCGAAAAATCCGGATGAAGCTCCGTGGCTTTTTCTTATTGAAGGAAAAAAAGGCTCCAAACCGTTTATGAAGGTGGAACCTCAGCTCTATATCCGCAGTGAAAACGGATTTACGGACGAGCTGCAGAGAATATATGACACAGGAAAGGAAGAGCTATGAGCGGAACATTTTACGTTATTGGAACTCCTATAGGCAATCTTGAGGATATTACACTGAGACAGCTTGATACTCTCGGCTCCGTTGATTTTATATGCGCGGAGGATACTCGTGTTACACTTAAGCTGCTGAATCGCTTCGAGATAAAGAAGCCCCTTGTCAGCTTTCATGAGCACAGCTCAAAGGCAGATGCCCAGAAGATAATAGACAGACTGCTTGCAGGGGAGAGCTGCGGAATAGTTACCGATGCAGGTATGCCATGCATATCCGACCCCGGTGAAGTCCTTGTGAAGATGTGCGTTGAGAGCGGGATCGACATAAAAGTAGTTCCCGGGCCAAGCGCAGTGGTCTCTGCTGTGGCTGTATCCGGGCTCAGCACGAGAAGATTTACTTTTGAAGGTTTTCTGCCTGTCCCGAAAAAGGAACGTTCCGAACGGCTTGAGAAGCTCCGTGGAGAAACGGCGGTCATGGTTTTTTATGAAGCTCCCCACAAGCTTAAAACTACACTTGACGACCTTACAGAGGCTTTCGGCGGAGATCGTAGAATTTCTCTTTGCCGCGAGCTTACCAAGATACACGAGGAAGTCCTGAGGCTTACGCTGTCAGAGGCTGTCGAGTATTACAATAACAATGAGCCCCGCGGGGAATTTGTGCTTGTTCTTGAAGGTGCAAAGGATGGAGCAGGCGAAGAGATAACTATTGAACAGGCTATGGCTCAAGTGAATAAACTCATAGAAATGGGCGAGAAGCCTACTGACGCCTGCAAGGCGGTCGCAAAGGAGACCGGCTTCAGAAAAAGTGAACTTTACGCTATGCTCCGGTAAGGTATCTTTAAGCGTATTAATGGGTGAAAGGCAGATAAAATTGAAAAAATGCAATAAAATACTTGAACTTTTGATAAATTTGTGATATAATTATAGGCGTTATTATTATTGTTGAGGTAATATTAGCGATTATGTTCTAAAAAAAGCGTCCTATCAATACAATATTATTAAATTCAGCCGCGTAAATTTTGCGGCGAAAGAAGGTTATGTATGATTTGCGATCTGCACTGTCACACTACGCTTTCCGACGGTTCGCTTGGCATTGAAGATGTAATTGCTCAGGCGAAACGCATGAATATCGATTGGCTCTCAATAACAGACCACGATACAATGGCTTCTTTTTCAAGAGCTGATGTACTGGGAGAACGCGCAGGAGTAAAAATGCTCCACGGCGTAGAGCTTTCGGCATGGGATAAGGAAAGAAACAGCAAGGTTCATATACTTTGCTATGCACCATCAAAGCCCAACAGACTTGAAGGTCTATGTTTGAAGTCCTGCGAGATCAGAAAGGAATGCTCCAAGGAAATGATCGAAAAGGTCATGGCCAAATTTCCTATTACGCAGGAAAGCATACTTAAACGCACCACAGCTTCAAAGAGCATATTCAAGCAGCACATTATGCGTGCTCTCATAGATTGCGGATATGCACTCGAGTTCTACGGAGATCTGGACAGAGAACTGTTCAATCCGAAGGATGGTTCATGCTATGTGGAGCGCGAATACCCTGACGTAAATTTTGTGATCGACCTGATACATATTGCAAGAGGTGTAGCTGTTATGGCTCACCCTGCACAGTACAATAATATCGAACTTCTTGAGGAACTGGCAAAAAAAGGCAAGATAGACGGCGTTGAGGTAGGACATTTCTCAGCAGATGAAAACTGCCGCAGTGAACTGAGAGCTATTGCTGAAAAGTATGAGCTTATACAGACAGGCGGTTCGGATTTTCATGGCCTTTATAATAAAGTACCTACTCACCTGGGAAGCGATACAACTTCCAAGGAAAACCTTGACAGAATAATCAAGCTTGCTGCGGCAAGAAGCAAAGAGGCATAAATGGCGGGCAGGATCATCCCATCGGCTGTATTCTGCGGTCTGTTCATTGTGTTTGCAATTCCGCTGTTAAAAGGGATCATCAATCTTGGCAACGGTGTGGGAATGGGGGTATCAGCTGCACTGGCAGTGATATTCCTGTTCCGTGACAGATTTACAGCTTTCCTTGAAAAAGTGTGGGCAAGGCCTGTTGGAAAGATATTTCTTCCAATGATAGGGCTTGTTATTACAGTTTCTGTCGTACTTGCTGCCGTAATAAGCATATTTATGATACGCCAGATCAATGATCCTCCAAAGGATGAAAATACTACAGTTGTGGTACTTGGCTGCAAAGTGAAGAACGGCAGACCAAGTCTCATGCTGCAGCGCAGACTTGAAACGGCATATTCTTACCTTTCGGAACATAAAAACGTTTATGCGGTTGTTTCGGGTGGAAAAGGTGATGACGAGTCCGTAAGCGAGGCTCAGTGCATGAAGGAATGGCTTGTTGCGCAAGGTGTAGAGCCGGAACGCATCCTTATGGAGGAAAAGTCCGTGAATACCGAAGAAAATCTTCGCTTTTCGAAAAAAATTATTATCGAAAATTGCCTGCCTGAGACTATTACCATAATCACCGACGGATATCACCAGCTTCGTGCTGAAATGATCGCTGAAAAACT
>SFMO01000047.1 GCA_004554385.1 Ruminococcus flavefaciens | reverse complement strand
GCATCACGAAAGAAGAAATGGATGAATGGATGGAAGTCATCGAAAAGAAAAAGATTGTTGAGATAGAAATTGGTCCGAGCGGAAGTGGTCTGCATGATGCTATGGATAGACTGAGGAAACTCGAAGAGGCTAGAAAGAAGCATGAAGGCGAAACTCTGAACGCTACGCTGTGGGGTGATATACCGGAAGGTGTCATCGAAAGGGACGTGAATTTCGTTCAGCAGCCAGCAGGGAGCGAGCCAGCCTATCAGGTTCACGGAAACGGACTGGTGTCAGAAAACCAGCAGCAGATGATTCAGACTTCCACCTTCTGCCCTCACTGCGGAAAGAAAGTAAGGGTAGGAGTGGTTCTTTTGGATAGTTGACAGTTTATAGTTAATAGTTTATAGCTTTTTTAAAAAGAATAGAAATATGAAAAAGAATTTTTTAACAAAGATGAAGCATTCCATGATGGCTATCCTTGCGGTAGCGGCCATGGGAATGATGACGGCTTCGCTGGCGGCTTGCAGCAGCGATGACGAGAGTGAGAAGAATGCGGCTAAGGTGAAGGAATATCTTTCCGGAAACGAGTGGACCATCAACAGCACCAGAGGTACTTATTCTTACTACAAGAACCACATGGTTTACTATGAGGGCGAAGGAAGCTGGTCATCTGGCGGTCTCTTCGGAGAGCCTAACACTGCCTTCGGCTACTGGCAGATGGATGGTGACAATCTGACTACCCGCTTCGAGGTAGGTACTCCGGAAAGCTTCAATATCAAGAATCTGCTGAACGAGACTATCTCGGGCGTGCATCTGCAGGAGAGCAACAAGCTTACGGGCAGCAGGGTATCTATCAGCATCGATATGCGGCCGCTGATTGTAGGCACTTTTGCTGGCGGCGGTGAATGCAAGATGAGATGCGGCAATTCGCTGAATGATATATCCGACGAGACGAGCCATGATGCAGCGCTGAGAGGTACATGGTATTGCGTCATCGCCCTTACCGATATGGAAAGCGGAAAGAAGGAGAAGCGTATTGGCTCCATGACGTTTAACGAGGATGGAACCATGCACATGGTGATAGAAGGGTACAATGATTTCACTACCACTTATACCACCAAGAACGGAAAGGTTACTATCCAGGGGTATCTGTTCAAAGATCATGTAGCTACCTTCTATTACACGAACCATCACTCTTTCATCAATCTCTATAACTGCAAAAACGGCTATCTCTCGTCGATATGGAGAAAGAACAGAGACGAAGCGTGGCAGTAAAGGTAAAAAGGATAAAAGAGTAAAAGGTAAAAGAGCCTGGCGGGAGATAGAAACTCCTGCCAGGCTCTCTTCTTTTAGGACCAGCGATAAATCGCTGGGGACGGGGGCAAAAGGGAGGTAAGGTTCTTTTTACCTTTTTACCTTTTTACCCTTTTACCTTTAAAAGGTTTAAGCATCGCCGCCTTCACCTTCGGTATTGCCGCCAGACGATGAGCTGCCACCTGAGCCTGGTTTGACAACTGAGCCGCCACCTGCATCAGGAGTAACGCTGCCCGTAATGTCGAGGTCGCCCAGCTTCACCTTCATGTCGTCGGTTACGAGAGAGCAAAGGTAGCTGTAGGGATTGCCTATCTTGTGCTGACCCTTGTAGGCCTTCATCACGAGCAGGTAATGCTCGCTGCCTTTAGGCTTCTCGGCAGATGGCTTGTTAGCCTTCCACCATGCGGAGGCAAACTTGCCTTTCGATACGAACGTCTTGCGAACGGCCTGCTGTGCCTCGGTGTTAGCGTCGGTGAACTCGTGGCGCTCCAATCGGTGAGTGATGCCCGTCTGCTTGTTGACGGCGTAGATGACTCCGCTTCTTGAGCAGAGCTTGCCTGATATGCTCTCCACATCAGGCGCAAAATTTACTTTTGCCATAACTTTTTAAGAGTTTAAAAGTACAATAAAAACAGTTCTTGAGACTGAGACGGGGTTGTTGTGGGAGAGGTTTCAACGGGCGTGAAACATTCTGCTTTCCTGCTCTATGAAAAGCCGGAAAAGAACCGGTAAGATGAGGGTTGAGTTTTCTTGAAAACGGCTCCTGTCTGTATTTCGGTATTGTTTCGGGAATGTTTCGGGATTGTTTCGGGATTGGTGTTCCTTCTGCAAGCCCAAATTCCGTCCGGTAATCTCTCGGAATCATGCTCCGGGTTTTCTCGTAAGCAAAGGTACAAAAAGGCTGCGTGAAACATGGGACATTTAAAGGTAAAAAGGTAAAAAGGTAAAAAGGTAAAAAAGGTAAAAAGGTAAAAGAGTAAAAAGGTAAAAGAGCCTTGCTGGGTTGGTGCTTAATGCAAAAAAACTTACAATTCTTACTGATATGAGCAAAGATTTACAGATAATTCTTACGGATAAAAACAGAAATTTACAGATAATTCTTCGTTTTTCTACTATTTTTTATCCGAATTTATCCGAATTTATCCGATTTTTATCCGAATTTATCCGTTTTTCTCCTATTTTTTATCCGAATTTATCCGAATTTATCCGATTTTTATCCGATTTTCTTCGTTTTTCTCCTATTTTTTATCCGAATTTATCCGAATTTATCCGATTTTTATCCGAATTTCTCCGTTTTTCTCTGATTTTTCTCTGTTTTTCTCCGATTTTCTCTGATTTTTCTCCGAATTTCCCGATTTTTTCTCCGAATTTCTCTGATTTTCTCAAAATTTCTCTGAAATTCCCGATTTTTCTTCGTATCTTTGCACCCGAAATCCGCTGCCCATAAAAAAGGAGGCGGTGTTATAATCTTTATGAAAGTATTAAAAAACGATGAAGCCCTGCCGTCTGAGATAGATAGCAGGGCTTTTTCGTTTTTTGTAACAGAAACATTGCGCTTTCAGATTATTTTCGTAACTTTGCGGCAGAAAATAAAACATAAAGATTATGAAGATAAAGATACCATTTAGAGACAGAAACCAAATGACGATGAAGGAGAAAATAGCCAATCCTTTGTCTATTGATGAAGCTGTAGAGTTTAGCGATGAGATTAGGAAATGTATCATCCCTATAACTGATTATTGATTAAACGATACAGATGGTTCTAGTTTCAACAAAACATGAGATTAGAACCTATTGATAAGTTCTATGCAAATCATTTTCCTGACGGACGAGAAATTAAAATAGGCGGTCGCCCATCATAAGCAACCGCCTAAATCTTACGTGTTAACCTTGTATCTCTTGTCCCCAGTACAGTGTGGTCTCTTTGCTGCAAATCTTGCCAACAATACCCAACTCTGTAGAACCAGCAGATAATGACATCGGTAAAGCACGACTATAAGTAGGCTTATTGTATGATTCTCCTGGTTTAAGGATTGCTGGCATGAGGTTACCTTGATTAACAACTCCTCCGTTCACATTCCAGTAATCGCCATCAGGGGCAAGGCTTGCAAGGTTTTCGTTCTTTACAACATCAGTTTTCGCCTTGCTGGTGAAGTACTTTCCGTCAGCTTTGCTTGCCAGCTCTTGCGTAGTGAATCCATTCAATGAGTCTGCCACTATCTTCCCGTTTATGCGAGGAGCTGTATAGCGATATAATGTTGTCTTTGTATTTGTGCTCGGATTCAAGCTAGGGAAGAGATGACTGTCATAGCTATCATCAGCAACCAAAAACGTCTCTGATATGGAATTTCGGCTTGACGTGAATGTCTTATAAGTTCCATAGCTTGATGGTGTACTTGATATTCCAAACAGGTTCTGCGATGTATAGAACTGGTATGCAGTGAAGCTACCGTTAGTCTTATCCATCGTAGATATACCATCCGGTCCGAGGTCATACAGCAAATCCCCGTTATTGTCATAATAGGATAGTACTGCACTTCCCTCAGAGTTAAGACCGAATCTGATATTCGGCTTTGTTTTATTGACAGAACCGAAGAACTCCATAATTCCATCGCTAATAGCCACCCTTGCACCGTTACTTCCGAGAGACTCCAACACCTTGGCTGCTATCAGATCCGCATTAAGCATTCCGTCCTTGAATAATGCTGCAATAGCATTGCCGTTCATAACCTTGACCTGCTCGCCATACAGCAGGACTTCTCTATCAGTAATGCCGATACCAGCCTTCTTCAGGCTCGCCTTATCAACCAAGTCAGTCTTGCGCTCGGTGTATTCCGTCATCAACGAACCTACTTCAAGCTTTGGCTTGGCGATATAGATATTGTTGCCGCTGTATATACGGAAAAGCGCATAGATAGGCAATGAACTGCCAATGATACGATAGTGTACCCAATACCGTTTCCATTCGCTGGAAACGGTCACTGCCTGTTCACCATCAGCATTAGTCTTAGGGTTTGTACCATCAGACTCAACCATCAAAGATGGCGTTCCATCTTTATAAAGATAGCATGTTATCTGACCTCTTCCTTTAGCCAGGAATGATAATATGTAATCTTTACCTTGCTTGAGTGGATTCGAGCCTCCATTTGTGAAATCCCAAAATAACATATTGGTGTAACCACCACCACTTTTATCAATGTGAGATACTGAGTAAGTACATTCATAGTCATTTTTGGTAACTCCATTAGCCATTGACAGATTACCATCTTCAAGCAATTTCGTAGTATTATCGAGCAGATTACCACCCACATAATCATAATCTTGCTGAGAACGGGACCAGCCTTTGCAGGTATCTCCCTCTTCCATCATAGGCTGACAGATATAAGCATCAGAAGCACTGGTTACGCAGAAAATGACTGCAAGATAGTTAGTGACAGCAGATGATGTATCAATCGTAAACGTGAACAGTTCCCATGTATTAGGAGAAGAGACATACATCCAATCTGTCTCATAGAAATCTGTTTTACTGCTTGCATGGGCAATATCGGATGTGCTGTATGTACGAATTCTGAATTGAGCACTGGTACTGCTGCTTTTAACCCAACAGGAGAATGTGTATTTCTTACCTTTTGTGATAACTACACTCATGCCTCCGCTCTTCGTGCCATCCCAATATACACCATTTTCACTGCTGCTTGTGATATGCACGCAGTTGATACCATCCTTACCGGTAGTACATTCAATGCGCGTACCCGAAGAGAAATACAACGATTCCTGATTATGGAAATCACTATTCACCAAGAGATTCCTTCTTCCGACTGCATTAGAGCTTACTTCCAAAGATATTCTCCTGGCTGTCTGTTCGATACTTGATGATACTTCCCTCAATTCGTCCTTCGATGCCTTACCATTCAGTTCATTAGAAAGGGTATTATACTTATTGCTTATCTCCGTGTACTTCCGCTGAAAGCTTTCGTCCGTCTCCAATACCGTCTTGACAAAGGTATTGGTGTTAACACGGAATGGCAGATAGGAATAGTAATCAGTACCATCTACAGTTACCTTCAATTTCACACCACCGGCAGATGCAGGAACATATTTACCTGTAGCAACGGATTCAGTTGTTATTTTTGTTATTTTAATTTTATTGCTGCTGATAATAGCCGCTTCACAGTTATCCTTTGACACGATGCTTACCGTGCACGATACACCCTTACCACCCCTCGTTGCACTGACAGTAGATGTATTGTTGTTGAACTGAGTAGATGATATATTTCCGTCTTTATCCGCATTGTATACAAGCTCAGAGGGAGACAGGTTGATATTGACCGCATCCTTTCCTGGATCGCCGTCCTTACCTCTATACGATACGCTGTAGCTTGTAGTAGAGTTCGTGTCGGAGTATACTACAATCGTTAGATCGGAAGAG
>SFMO01000046.1 GCA_004554385.1 Ruminococcus flavefaciens | reverse complement strand
CTGCGAGGACCCGGCGATTTCTTCGGCTCGCGCCAGCACGGGCTTCCGGCGATGCATGTTGCCGATCTGTGCTCTGACATGAACGTCCTGCAAACAGCGCAGCAGGCGGCGCAGGAGCTTTTGGCCTCGGACCCCGAGCTCGCCGCGCCGGAGCATGCGCAATTAAAAATGGCCGTTGACAGGCTGTTTACCCTGAATGCAGATACCTTGAATTAAAAAAGACGCCTTCGGGCGTCTTTTTCAGCTGAGTGGGTCTTTCATTGCGCCTCTTATCGTGACATTACGGTGCAAAGCAACAAAAACTAATCTTCAACCGGCGGCTTTATGATATCTGGCAGACGCAGGGCTATAAGATCGTCTACAGATATTTGAACGGAAATATCTCTTATCGAGCCGATATCAAGCGTGATAGGGGAGATGTCCTGGATAAGGTGTTTTCTGACGCGCCCGTGGGCATCTGTTATTGTTTCATTCTCGTCCAGCAGGGCTACCCTCATGCGCATTTCGTTCTGCCACGCATAGCTGTCATGCTTGCAGAACTCGTCAAGCTCGCCGTAGTAATCGGGTGGGTAATAGTGAACCTCATCCAGCTTGAAATTGCAGTTGTCGCCATACTTATTATAGAGTGCATGCAGAACGCGGTTTAAAAACTCATTTGGGTCATAAATGATGACCGCGCTGTCGCCAAATTCGCGCAGACGCTCGTCGGGCTGTTCAAATCTCCGTTCATCGATTAAATACGTCAGACCGTACATGCAGTAAATTTTGCAGAATTGAAATATGTTCTCTTCAATGTAGAACATATCCTTCATTACAGACCGCAGCTCGGGATCAAAGCTGTTGAAAAACTCATCTCCTACCTTGGGATCGACGCGCCTGACTATACCCTCGCCGATATCGCCCTGAACTCCGTCCTTCATCTGTCCGTTGCCGCTGTTATGACGCTCTATTGCGCTCCATGAACCGAAGTCGTGCAGCGAGCGCATGAAGACCGAGCCGTCCTGCAATTTGTCGGCCCACTTTTTTGCCGTTATTTTTACTGGCAGACAGGGTTGCTTATCCATGCTATACCTCCAATGCTTTAAAATTACAGATCTTGATGTCAGTATAGCACAAACTATCTTGAAATGGAAATAGAAAAGGAGCGGCATATCCGCTCCTTTTGTCATTAAACGATTTTGCTCACTCTTCGATTTTTACGATATTGATAGCCGATTCGATCAGAATGTTTATAAGCTCGTTGCGCGAGCGGTTTGTTTTTGCCGAAAGGACATCCAATTTTTCAACAGTCTCGTCCTTCATGCGCACTGATACGACCTTGTAGCCGTCATCTCCCTTTCGGGCTGATTTCTTTGTGATTTTGATTTCTTCTGCCATATGCACACCTCATTTATATTTGTAGTTTAACTTGACAGAAGTAGTTTGTGTATATTATAATTTTATAGTATTATAAGCACTATAAAATTATAATAAGAAAGAGGATGGGCTATGGGAAAGAGACCGAAGCTTGACGGCCTTAATTATTTGTTTGATCAAGGCGTTGACTTTTGCTTGACAGGAAAAGAGTACGAGGAAAAAACAGGCGCACCGCTGCCAAAAAATCAGAGCTATTTAAAAACCGGTTCAGCCCTTGCAGCTCGTGCCAAAGAAAAAGGCTATGTCATAATAGGTGTTGAAGAGAAACCGGTGATTGAAAAGACAGTTATATTAAAGAAAGAGGTAGGAAAATGAAGAGAATATTAGCATTTGTTTTATCCCTGATTATGGTGTTGCCGTTGTGCGCCTGCAATGGAGAAGATAAAGGCGTTGAGGTTACGCTTGATAATTATTCTGAATACTTAGAAGTTAAAGTGTTTATTGAGCCACCGGATTGGGGTGCACCGTTCGAAAAAGGTGAGGAAGATGATGTACTTAATGTAAGCTCTATAAACAATGGAAAAGGTATCTCACTTCCCGGCTTAAACTGCACAACACTTTATGTGTATAAATGTGTGCACCCGTTTGTCTACGTTGCAGCCGTTTCGCAAGACTATAATTTTAAAGACCTTACTGTTACCGTAAAAATCAATGGCACATATCAAACAGTAGGTCAGAACAGTAACTGGGAATGGATAGAAGCAGGGATGATAGACATGCCTATAACTGTAAAATGCGATACTGCCGGAAAAGGTTACTCAAGAATGTCGATTTATCCCAATGATTATCCTGATAATGATGGATATATGCATGAAAAAATGATAGATTATGATTGGGAAATAGTCGAAATAACGGGCACTGTTGTACCCGCAAAAGCATAAATAACAAAAGGGGAAGCTGATATCAGCTTCCCCTTAAAATTTTGCTTCTTACTTAAAATATCTTGCCAGCAGACCTTCGAAGGCCTTGCCGTGGCGGGCCTCGTCGCGGGCCATCTCGTGGACGGTGTCGTGGATAGCATCGAGGTTATACTGCTTTGCGAG
>SFMO01000045.1 GCA_004554385.1 Ruminococcus flavefaciens | reverse complement strand
CGTTATCATTATCAAGGGAAGTATTTCGTGCACAATAGAAGCCCGTAAACTCCTTGAGCTCCTGCTTTTTATTTTCTTTTTTTGCAAAAGAGCATCCGACTGAAGAGAATAAAACTGCACCTGCGGCTATCGCTGAAAGCAACTGTTTCTTAGTCATATACTTTCCTCCTTTTCGTATGTGCGTCTGATCAATGGGATATGAGTTCATCACGAGAAACTTGTGTATTTGTCTGAATCTGCTATAACTATATTCATATCCAATGGTATGTATATATTATATTTATAGTATACAACATTTTTTACTGTTTGTCAATTTGTATCAAGAACGCGATTCCAAAATTAACAATTTAGTGATATTTTAATAATAATTCGCTCACAACATTACAAAAAGTAGAAAAGACGACTTTTTTCAATAATTCCCATTCAGCATGCGCAAAAGGCACAACGGAGGCGGCTGTACGGATCATTCATGTTATGATAAACGATTTCCGTTGGCAATGGGCTTCAGGATACATCTGCCTCAGGGCATAACAAAAAAGCCATGTAAGGTATTTCTACATGGCTTTTATTCTTTGCTCAGTCCCCTGTCGAAGTAATCCCGTCAGATCACGGGCATGATTCAGAGCTTTCCGAAAAAATTTCTTATGGCTTCGGTCATCTCATCAAGATGTCCAGTAAAGCAGTGATCTGCTCCGTGAACGTTAACAAGCTCAGCATTCTCATAAAGGCTGACCGCTTTCTCGGAATATGAGAACGGAACTGTCTCATCATCATCACCATGTATTATAAGAACTCTCCCCTTGTATCCCGAGATCGCATCCTCTGCATGGATAGTCTGAGCTACGCGGAGATAATCCCCTGAGAGCTCCCACTTATCGCAGACCACCTTATCTGGGATATGCTCAGGATCAAATCTGTTGCCGAGAACTATCCCGTTACGCGCATTTTCAGGTATCATCCACGCAGGAGACAGCGGAACGATGGCCTTGAGATCGTCAGCACACATAGCTCCTGCAAGCATGGTGAGCAGTCCCCCCTGAGAATGTCCGCACATGTACAGGTCTGTGACAAAATCAAGTCCTCTTGCATATTCTATTACTTTAAGAATATTTGTCACCCATTTATAGAGAGTATGGTTTATGAATTCACCATCACTTTTTCCGTGGCCGTACATCTCCGCACGAAGTACACTGACACCTGCATCATTTATCGCTTTCTGAGCTGCAACGATGTGCTCCTCCTCCATATATCCTGTAAAACCGTGAACGAGTATGCAAAGAGGGCCTTTTTCTTTCTCATCGGGACGATCAAGCTTGGCATGAAGCTTTATTCCGTCACAGTCAATATAAAACTCTTTCATGTATTTTTCCTCCAACTCACAACAGTTTCATTCATTATATCATCAGCACTTGCTTTTGTCAATATACAGCTTTTTTCTGTATGGAAAGAACGCAATAAAAGCCTTGACTGCGCCTTCATAAGTATCATATAATTAATTTCAGATCATATTATTAAGGAGGCTTTCCCATGAAAAAAATCATATCATTCGTTTCAGCCATAGCTGCTGTCTCGGCTTTTCTTAACTTTTCGTCTTTTGCAGCCGATGACATAAGCTCAGTCCCTGCTGTCTATGAGGAAGCTGTCAGCGGCAATGAAGCATCACAAAAAATAACAGGTGATGTTAACGGCGACGACGAAGTCCTCATATCCGATCTTGCGGTTATGCAGAAATGGCTCTATTTCGGTAAAGGAGATCTGTCACTGAGTGAAGGCGATCTTAACGATGACGGTGTTATCGATATTTTTGATATGACCCGCTTGAGGAAAATACTTCTTGAAACTGATTCCGATATAAAACTGCCTGATTCTCTGTCAGTATATAATATCTGCCAGAATATAACCACTGACGAGTCTGAGGAACCTGCGCTAAGTGAAGAATTCATAAACGGACAGATGGATTTCGCTGTTGATATTTTCAAAAATGCCACAGCTCCCATCGGGAACTCCCTGGTTTCGCCTTATTCCCTTATGCAGGCGCTGGCAATGACCACTAACGGCGCAGACAGCGAGACCCGTGAAGAAATGGAAGAGGCTCTAGGCGGAATGAAGATCGATGAGCTAAACAAGTATCTTTCTGCGTTCAATAAAAATATCACAAAAGGCTACGAGCCCGTTGTCAGCAATGTTAATTCAATATGGGCAGTCAGGGACAAGAGCCGTATGGCGCCCCGCAAAACCTTCCTAAACAATGCGAAAAAATACTACGATGCAGACTTCTATTTAGCTCAGTTCAACGAAGATACTGCCAAGGAAATGAACAAGTATGTCGAGGATAAGACCGACGGCCTTATCAAAGATCTTGTCGATAAGATAGACCCCAACGAGACAATATACCTCATAAATACAGTCACCTTCAACGCTGACTGGAAGAATAATTATTTCGGTGATCATAAACCGAACGCTACATTCATTAATGTATACGGTGAGGAACAGCCCTGTACCCTTATGCTCGGCATCGAGAAATATATCGGAGATGAAAATACCGACGGTTTTATAAAGGAATATGCAAACAATAGCTTTGCCTTCGCTGCACTTCTTCCGCAGGAAGGCACAGACATAAAGGAATATATCGACAGCCTTACAGGTGAAAAGCTCCGCTCTCTGCTTACACAGGAATCAACAGAAAACGCTTCCTGCGCACTTATGAAGTTCGGCTTCAGATATAAGAACGATCTGAAGGACGAGCTCAGGGCTATGGGCATGAATAAAGCATTTGACGGTGACAGCGCTGACTTTTCAAGGCTTTCCTCTGCACCTTCTCCGACATATCTCAATGATGTATCCCATTCCACATATATAAACGTAAACGAAAAGGGTACATATGCAGCTGCGGCTACGGCTGTAAGAGGTCTTGACGGCGGCGGTATCCTTTCAAGGCTCGTCATTCTTGACAGGCCCTTCGTATACTGCATCTTCGATACCAATACAGGTATCCCTCTGTTTATCGGCACAATAATGGATATGGACGGTACAGAATAATTAAAATGCCTCTCTTTGAACTGCTTTGCAGCAGCTTAAAGATCAGATTACCGAGCCTGAAAATACGGGCTCGGTATTTTTATGCCATAACGCCGAATGAACCTGTCAGAAAAAATTTCAAAAATTTTTTTATTTCAGTGTAACACTTTACATTTTTATCCTGAGTAAGTATAATGAAAACGATAGTACTTCGCGATCGACATCATTTAAAAGGAGGAGTAGTATGACAGATAATGAATATCGCGCAATGTTTGACAGATCACCTGCCGCTGCACAGAATGCGCTTTTTGACGAATATCTGAACTACGTATATTCCATAGTTTTCAATAAACTGAGAAGCTGCGGAAGTGCAGAAGACATTGAGGAATGTGTCAGTGATGTCTTCTCTGCTGTTTTTCTCAGCTATGACAACAAACAGGAGCTGAACGGTGATCTGAAAGGGTTTATTGGCAGAATAGCCTCAAACAAGGCAATAAATATGTTCCATTCCCTTACCGCCAGAAACGGTAGGACAGCTTATATCGAAGAACTCGATGAACAGCTCACCTCTGCTGAGACCGTCACGGAATCTGCTGAAAGATCTGAGCTTCAGAACGCAATGATAAGATGTATCAAAGGACTCGGAGAACCCGAAGCTACAATGATAATACATAAGTATTACTACAATATGAGATCAGGTGAGATCGGCAAAAAGCTGTCCATGCCGGCAGGAACTGTCCGCGTAAGATGCAGCCGTGCACTGAAAAAGCTTAAAGCGCTCCTTATGGCTGAGGGCTATGATCTTGAGGAGGGAAGACTATGAACAATAATAAAAGGATAGGATTCGATGTGCTTGAAAATGCAGACAACAACAAAATAAACGAAATGGGAGCTGACTCCCCTATCATAAGCAAAAGCGCCCATGACAGAATGCTTGAAATGAGCAAAAGAAAGTATAATAATGCAAAGGCTCACGGAAGCCGAAATATCACATTCAATACCAACGATGATTACACAGTTTCGGGACCTGCAGAGAAATATAACAGATCCCCCGTCAAACGTATCATCACCGTTGCGGCAAGCTGTGCGGCAGCTGCTGTTATTATCAGCACAAGTGCACTTCTTCTGTTCAAGAAGCCAACGCCCCATACTCCGGCTCCTAATTCAGAAGTCGTAACAAGTCCGATCACATCAACAAATGATTCCGCTTCGGGCAGCACTTCTACCGCAACTTCAGCTAAAACAGGTACCACACAGACCACCACCGTTACTACCTATGTGGCTAAGGACTTCAATATCCCCGAAAATGTTTCTCAGGACGATATATCCGCAGCAAGAGAAAGAGTTCTTGACAGATTTGTCCGCACAGAGCCCTATGCTGTTGATATTCAGTACAAGAGCATTGACCTGAACCATGATAATGTCCCTGAGCTGATGATGCTCTATCAGAACGCATACTACGCAGTAAAGATATACCGTTACAACGGTTCGGAATATGTTACGGACATTAATGAAAACGGCTTTGAAGAAGTATTTTCCTGCACAAGCATACCAGCCATCAATGCGGATGAGAGCTGCTTATATCTCCTCAACAGAGAGGGCGGCACAAGGCATACATATATATCAATGAACAGCGATTATTCACTGAACATAAACAGTCTGACCGACTTCCTTGAATGGGACGAGAACTACGGTCAGTCAGGCAATTCCGATAATAATCCAAGAGAAGTATTCCGCCGTAACGGAGTGGTCATCACGGAAAGCGAGTACAGATCACTGCTCTCAGAGTATTCTTCCGAAAACTATTCCGAAATGACATGCTTCACATTTGTTGCAAATGAATCAGTACCGCATGCTGAGGAAATGCAGAGAATTTCAGATGAAGAACAACAGCACGAGGAATACAGGAAAACACACCCTCACTGTGATGATTTCGCAGGCATATCCATTGATCCTGCATATCTTGAACAGAAGGGACTATTCGACAGCAGTTCAAAATACACTGTAGAATATACTGCCGAATACTGCGACGGCACGACATCTCAGGACGTTGTCAATGAAGCACCGAACGGGTATGATTCCGCCCTTGAAAAAGAGGTATTCAGCATATGCATTTCTTACGGCGAAAACGACTACGCGCCCTGTCATGTAAAGATCAGATGCACTAAAAACACCGAGCAGAACTATTTCGAGGTAGCTGATATGTACATAGACTTCAGAAACAGGTCATGGACAGTAAGCGATAATGACCTTGCTCAATATATCAAGGTGGAATACTATTATCCAAGCGATTATACCAATGCAAACTGACAGCAGTAATCCTTTCAACATCCGAAAACAATTCAGGCAAGATATGCTTTACAGGCATATCTTGCTTTGCTTATAAAGTATTTGATGTTTTCTGCATTATAATGTATAATATAAGTGAGGCAAAAACTTCACCCTATTGTAAACAGAGGAAAAAATGAGAAAGATATTACCCTTTATAGCTGCTGTTACATTTGCAGCATCAGCTCTTTCCGCTTGTACAGAGTCTGAAAAACCACAAAGCAACACAAATGCTTCCGTGAGCAGCTCAACACCTGTGACAGAGAGTATTACTACAGAAGCTGCTGACAGCAATAATTCAGATACTGATAACATAAGCAGTACAAGTGCCGCTGAAACGACTGAGGCCACAGAAGCTAAGGATGAAAGCAGCTCCCTTTCGGTATATTTCAGCAGAGTCGGAAATACCGATTTTGATGATAACGTTGATGCAACATCAAGTGCAAGCCTTAACATTGTAAACGGCGAGCTGAAAGGAAATGCTCAGCTTATAGCTGAATGGATCGCTGAGGAGGCGGACTGCAGGACACTTGAGATAGTATCGTCAAAAGCTTATCCCGTTGACTATAATGAAACGGTCAACATCGCCAATGAAGAAAAGAGCAGCAAGGAAAGACCTGAGCTCAAGGATATGCCAGATGATCTCAGCACATATAATACCATATGGCTCACATTCCCTAACTGGTGGGCTGATCTCCCCATGCCCGTGTACTCATTCTTTGATAAATACGATCTTTCAGGGAAAAAGATAGTCGTTTTTGCGACCCATGAGGGAAGCGGATTCTCCGACACCATCAACAGAATTAAGGAGCTTGAACCTGACGCCGACATCGTTGAAGGACTTTCTGTCAGAGGCGGTTCCGTAAATGACAAGGAACAGGAAATAAGAAGCTTTGTAAGCGAAAACAAATAAAATATATGCCAAAAGCGATCTGTGATTCTTATGCAGGTCGCTTTTTCTTGTCAGCTGCTGAAAACGGTACAATTTATACGAAAGGTGCATATATCCATCAATTATAGCTATATATTATAAAAATATACAGATTTCAAAGATTTTTTCGTAAGCTATAGACATCTATCCTCTGATATTGTATAATAAAGATGAATATTCCGCTTACAAAAATGTAAAGGAGGACAATCTATGAGAATTCACCGTCATCGTCTACTCTCTGCGCTTTGTTCCGCAGTCATTGCTCTTTCGGCAGCTCCTTTGTCTGCTTCCGCTGACTGGGAGCATATAGGCTACATGGGCGACCTTAACAACGATCAGACCGTCAACATGGCTGACCTTGTTATAATGCAACGCCACCTTCTGGGTACAGAGCCAATGACAGACAGCAACAGCTATCACGTTCAGAATTCATTTATCGGTATCCACGGTGCTGACGGCTTTCAGGCAGGAGAATATTTCGTAACCGCTGACATCAATCAGGACGGAGTTGTCGATATATTTGACCTTGTAGAGCTCAGAAAAGCTATCGTTAACAGCGATCCGCTCTGGGTCTGGCAGTGGAAGACCGGGAATAATGTTCCCGATGATCCCATCGAGGATAACGGCGAGTTCATCGGTGCTTCCGTCAACGACGTCTACAAATTCATGCCTTCTCAGGGCAGCGGCAGAATGCTTATAATCTATGCCGACTTTGCCGACTGCAAGTTCAGCTACCTGCCGGGCACCGACGAGATCGAGGAAATAGCCTTCGGCGAGGAAAGAACTGACAGCAAGCTCTACCCATGGGAGAGCATATCCGCTTTCTTCAGGCGTTCATCAAAGGGCGCTCTTGATCTCAGCGGCAAGGCTTATCACTACAGCACAGGGAATTCCGTCAACGACTATTATCAGGTCAAGGGACAGAAAGCCCTTCTGACCGAGGCATGCAAGGCTCTTGACAGTCAGATCGATTTCCGCGATTATGACGGAGACAATGACGGCTACATAGACACCCTTGTCCTTATAGTTCCCGGACAGACAAGCAACGACACATGGTGGCCTGCTTCTGTTCAGTTTGCCAACGATAAATACGTCTATGACGGTATGAAGATAGGTCACATGATAACAGGCAACTGCCAGATAAACTCCCCCACCGATTACAGGGATTTCACCTCTACTCTTACCCATGAAACAGGCCACTGTATGGGGCTTCCTGATTATTACCGATATGATAAAAGCAGCGACGCCGACGGTCTTCACGGAACCGCAGGAAGCGAGCTTATGGACGATACAGGCGGCGATCTCAGCTGTGTATCAAAGCTTCATCTCGGCTGGTACAAGACCGATCAGGTACAGGTATATGACTCATCTGAGGGTACTCAGACCTTTACTCTCCACAATGCACAGACCTCAAAGGGCAATACTGTTATCATCCCATGCGGAGATCTGGACAGCCGTTATCACAGTGAATACATGATGCTCGAATATACAACCAAGCAGGCGAATAACAGCTCTCCTCCGTGGTATGTATCCATGGGCGAAGGCATCAGGATATATCACGTTGACGCTTCACTCTACAATAATGGCTGGTGGACTTCGTTCCGCTATGCAAGCGGCTCGGACTTTACAGACAATTATGCCGGAAGACGCTTCATAAGGCTCATAGATGATTCCAAAAAGGATAATATCTATAAGACAGGCGCTGTTATCAACGGCAATATTTCAGGCTTCCACTGGTATGACAGCAGCGGACGTGAAACCGTCGACACAGGTCTGACCATCGAGATCGGCGAGAAGAATAACGATTCATACACTGTTACTATCAGAAACAACAGCCAGTAACAACCGAATATATGAAAAGCCTGCCTGTTTTATACAGGCAGGCTTTTTGTTATTTCATTGTAAATTTAAGCATGTTCCATGAACGGGGAGCAAGACTCACCTTTTCTCTTATTTCCTGCTGAACAGGCGAAACTGCATCAGGATCATCTGCACTGTTGAAGCGCTTCATATCATCGTCGGCAAGAACAGTATGGGAAACAAGTTCGTATCCCTCGAATCCGCTGAGCTCAAGCTCACAGCTCTCATCAGCCGAACGATTAACTGCAAACAGAGTAAGGTCATTGCCGTTCATTGTGGCAATACACTCGATATATGACACATTGCAGTGCTTTGCTGTGTCATAGCTGCCGCATTCACAGACAGTATTCAATGCCTTTCCTCTTCCGTTGACTGAACAGTGAAGAAACGGATAGTAAATGGTCTGCTTCCATAATCTGCCCCCTGTCTCTGTCATTATAGGCGCAATAACATTGACAAGCTGTGCAAGACAAGCGATCTTTACTCTGTCGCAGTGCCGCAGCAGAGTTATAAGAAGACAGCCTGCAACAAGCGCATCCTCAAAATTAAAGATGTCCTCCAAAAGGGGCGGAGCGATCTGCCAGTGTTCGATCTGTTTATCCTGCTCGTTGCTGTGGAACCAGATATTCCACTCGTCAAAGGAAAGCATGATATCCTTGTCAGACTTCTTCTCAGCCTTTATCTCATCGCATATATGAGCAGTATCTATGATAAACTTATCCATATCCATTGACGATGCAAGATAATCCGCAGTGTCATTTTCAGGATTGCCATAGTAGCTGTGCAGAGATATGAAGTCAACATGGTCATAGCACTCCCGAAGCACAGTTTGTTCCCATTCGCCGAAGGTAGGCATTGCAGGACCTGAGCTGCCGCATGCCACAAGCTTTATGGTGGGATCTGTCATCTTCATAAGCTTTGCAGTCTCACAGGCAAGACGGGCGTATTCCTGCGGAGTTTTGTGACCGATCTGCCAGTCGCCGTCCATCTCGTTTCCGAGACACCACAGCTTTATGCCGAAGGGCTTTTCAAAACCGTTTTTGCGGCGCAGTTCAGCATAATATGTATCCGTTTCGAGATTGCAGTATTCAACGAGATTTCTCGCCTCGTCCGCACCTCGTGTGCCGAGGTTGACTGCCATGATTATTTCAGCGCCTGCTCGTTTTGCCCATTCCTGAAACTCGTCGATGCCTATTTCATTTGTCTCGATGCTGTTCCAGGCAAGCTCAAGCTTTCGGGGACGCTTTGACCTGTCGCCGATACCGTCCTCCCAGTTGTATCCCGACACGAAATTTCCGCCTGGATAGCGTACAACAGGCACATTCAGGGACTTTACAAGCTCCATTACGTCCTTGCGGAATCCCATATCGTCAGCACTTTCATGTGACGGCTCGTAGATACCGCCGTAGACTGCACGTCCGAGATGCTCGATAAAGGAGCCGTATATCCTCGGGTCGATATTGCCGATAATATCTAAGGTATTGATAGTTATTTTTGCTTTCATTGCTTTCTCCAAATCTTATTAATATGATTATCGTATCAATTTCATCATAGTCTATTTGACTGCATCTGTAAGATATGATACCGTTATCAGCCCTTTACAGCGCCTGCAGTAAGACCGTCTACGATCTTGTTGGAGAATGCACAGTAAACTATTATTGTAGGAATGATCGCGATTATAATAGCTGCAAACATCTGTGAATAGTTTGTATTATACGGTCCGACGAACTTTGACAGTGATACGGGCAGAGTCTTCTTGGCATCATCAGAAATGAATACCATAGCCATAAGAAGCTCATTCCAGTTGCCGACGAAAGTCATAAGTCCTGTTACAAAAAGACCTGTCTTGCTGAGCGGCAGACATATTTTAAAGAATATCTGGAAGATATTTGCGCCCTCCATACAAGCACATTCGATAAGCTCATTGGGAAGGCCCTTAAAGAAGCCTGTCATAATGAATATTGTTATCGGAAGCGAGAAGGTAAGATAAGGAAGAATAAGTCCTAAAAGTGAGTTTGAAAGACCAAGCTTCGCAAATCTTGTAAAAAGAGGGATGAGTACGCAGTGTACCGGTATCATCATACCCGTAAGGAAATATGTCATGGCAAGCTTTGAACCCTTCCAGCGCATACGAGCAATGCCGAATGCCGCCATGGAACCGATAAGAGTACTTAATATCAGTGAAGCTACGCAGACAATGAATGAGTTAAGTGTAGCTTTGCCGAGATTACCTGCTGTCCATGCAAATGTGAAGTTATCAAATGTTATTTCCTTCGGAAGCGCAAAAGGTGCGGAAAAGATCTCCCTGTTGGTCTTGAAGGATACGTTTAACACCCATAACAGCGGGAATATATACGTCAGGCATATCAGCACAAGAAATATGTAGATAGCTATCTGGACAGGTGAAAGCTTTTTTCCGGAAGAAGGATTAGTTTCAGCTGCAATTGAGTTTGAAGATTTCATCTGACCCTGCCCCCTTACATCTCATACTGTTCGGTCTTTACGACCTTATTGATAAAAAGTGTTACCAACAGGCACAGTATGAGCAGTACCACGCCTATCGCACTTGCATATCCGTATTTAAAGTATTTGAAGCCCTGCTGATAGAGATGTGTCGCAAGAACCTCTGTTTTATGGTTCGGTCCGCCTTCGGTCATATTGAATATGAGATCGAAGAACTTCAGAGAACCTATCGCATTGAGAGACATAGCTGTTGCAACCATAGGCTTTATCAGCGGAAGTGTTATGTATCTGAATGCCATTGGCTTTGTACAGCCGTCGATATAGCTTGCCTCCATAAGAGACTTGCTTATACCGGATATCTGAGCCATATAGAGCATCATTGACTGTCCGACATACTGCCAGAGAGCAACGAAAGCCATTATCCACATCGGAAGCGGGATAAAGCCCTTGGTAGACATCAGCCAGAGAGGCGGTTCTTCAACGCCCCATTTTTCAAGGATCTGGTTGATACCAAGCTTAGGACCGAATATGAACATCCACATCAGACCGAGAGCTGCCGATGAAAGTACGCATGGAAGATAGATTATGTTCTTGAACAGATTGCGTCCTCTTTTTATATTTGTAAGAACAGCTGCATAGATAAGACCTATTATAAGCTGTGATACACAGGAAAAAATAAGGAAGAACATTGAGTTCTTGAGAGCAATGCCGAATGTTTTATCATGCATCAGATTCTTGTAATTATCAAATCCGATGAAAACAGGGTCGGTTATGCCTTTATAATCACAGAATGAATAATAGATCGACTGAACGATCGGAACAAAAAGAACCAGTGTGAACAAAATAAATGCAGGAAGCATGAAAACAAGGATCGATTTCTTGTTCCTGAGCAATCTTTCCATCCCGGATCAACTCCTTTCAAAAATACAAATAGTAGAATAGGTTAAAAACAAAATAGGGGCGAAGCATACGCCCCCATTCTGTGAATTGATTCTGTAATTACTTTCTGCAGTTAGCCTTGTAATACTCCTCCATGTCCTTTGCAGCCTCTGCAGGCTTCATGTCACCGAGGAATACAGCAACCATTGTGTCATCGAAATGAGCGCCTGTCTCAGTTGTAGGCATCGACTCGTTGTAGAAGCCGAATGTGCCCTTTGCACCGCCGAATACGTCCATAACATATGAGAGCTGCTTAGGTGCAACTGATGCGTCATACTGTACCTTTGTTACAGGGATCTTACCGCCCTTTTCAGCAGTGTACTTCTGAGCTGTATCATCTGTGAAGTACTTGATGAGTTCTGCTGCAGCGTCAGGATTCTTTGTAGTGGAGCTCATGCAGAGTGAGTCAGACTTGGCAATGATCCTGTCAACGCCCGGGAACTGGAATACGCCGCACTTTTCTTCAAAGTCAGGGTTGGAACCGTTGATCTGACCGATTACCCATGAACCCTGGATAAGGATAGCTGCTTCTTCGTTATAGAAGTTAGCTGTTGCAATATCATTTGTATCACCAGCTGCTGTTCTCTGGAAGTACTTTGATAAGTCAAGGAGCTTATTGCATGCACCTTCAAGCTTACCGTCTTCCCATGAAGCAGAACCGTCAGCCAGCTTGGCAAGGTCAACGCCCTCTTCCTCGCAGAGATAACCTGCTACCATTGAGAGGCACCATGCAGTACCTGCGGAAATAGTTACAGGAGTATAGCCTGCACCCTTGAGCTTTTCGCATGCATCGATCATTTCATCCCAGTTTTTCGGAACGGAAGCTCCTGCCTTCTCAAACATCTCTGTATTGTAGAAGCAGCAAGCTGCTGCTGTGTTAAGCGGAACTGCATAAATCTTTCCGTCGTAGGTCTGCTGTGTGAATACAGCATCGCTTGTGAATGTATCCTTCCAGCCGTCCTTGTTGAGATAATCATCAAGGGGAGCTGCAACACCCGGCTCAACATAGTCAGTGAGCTGAGGGCCCGGGCTTACGATGAATACATCAGGTGTTTCACCTGCTGCAACAAGAGCATTGAGCTTGTTATAATATTCCTCAAGGTTTGTTGTAATAGGCTTTACACGATACTGCCCCTCATGGTCCTTATTGAATCTCTCGATAGCTTCCTTATAGCCAAGTGAGATAAGATCCTCAGTAGCATTGAGGTCGTCCCAGAACATCCATGTGATCTCCTGAACGCCGTCCTTTTTGCCTGAGCTGCTTGATCCTGTGTTATTTGCGGGACCATTGGAGCTGCCCGAACTGCTGCCACAGCCTGCAAGTGTAGTTACTAACATTGCTGCTGTCATAATTTTTGCTAAGAATCTTCTTTTTTTCATTGCTATTTCCTCCTGAATAAGTGCCGTGACATACACATCTGATATATTCATATGCTTTACGGCAAGTTTTTTTACGGTTATACCGAATTTCTATGGCACCACTTCGGCGTCTTTGTAAAGATTACCATATTATTAATATCTTGTCAATAAATATGAGTGAATATGGCAATAATTTATAATTGGTCGCACAATAATCGCAATAATTGGTCAAAGCTAATAAATCAGTGTCGTTTTTTGAAGACTTAAATAGACGATTATTCTAAAAATCAGGAAATATTTTTGGTGATATTTTTTGCTGTCCCTAATAAAATCAGTGGCAATAATTAATAAGAGGACTCTTTCACAAGAGTCCTCCTGAGTATATTTTTACCTGAGCTCATTCAAGAGAGAATGAGCCGAGTGTCAGTGAGCCAAGTGAGCCCTCCCCTTTTCCCTTAAAGGTGAACCATATAGCGTTCACTCCGTCGGGAATTTTTATATCAGCTGTGAATTTCTTCCATACATTGCTGTTTTCGATCTCTATCTCTCCCAGCTCCTCGCCGTCCCATGCAGTCTTGACAGCAAAAGAACCGTTTCCATACCCTCTTGCAGTCACGCTGACCTTAGTGATACAACTGCATTCAAAATACTTGAAGCCTATATTTGTACCATCTTTGATATTATAGATATATCCGATCTCCTCATCGCCGTCCCTGCCGTCCTGCATTATACGCGGCGCATTGAGGTCGCCGATATAAAGCTCAGGCTCTCTGCCGAAAATATTGCAGGCAATATATGCAGGATATTCCCCTCTGCCCTTCAGCGGACCGCCATTCAGACCACAGGAAGTTATCTCAGCCTGATCGAAGCTGCCATCGGGATTCAGAGTCAGCTTTTCCGCGCAGCCCTGTCGTGAGAACCATGTTCCGTTGGTGTGCCTGTGATAGAAAATATACCACTCGCCGTTTATCTCAATAATGCTTCCGTGGTTGTTAGCACCGCGGTTTGACGGCATGTCCGCAGGCTTGTATGTATCTATATGAAGATCGGTATTGCTGACAAGTACACCGCCGTAGCTGAATCCTTTAAGCGGTTCGTCGCTTACAGCATAGCAGAGCTCGTGCATGACCTCGGAAGAGTATATGAAGTAATACTTACCGTTTACCTTGCGAATGGACGAAGCCTCGAAGAAGGCATGTCCCTCAAACTGAGTACCTGCGCTGTAACATATGCCCGGAACTACTACCTGCGGCTCTGCGAGAACAGTAAGCATATCCTTATCAAGTATGACTGCCTTTGAACCTGTCCGTGACTTGTCGCCCTCGGGACAGAAGCCGCTGTACAAATATGTCCTGTCGCCCTCGGTGATAACACCCGGATCGAACTGCGGCTCATCGCCCTCTCTCTCTCCGAGTCGAGTGCCGTCCTTATAGTGTACGTAGCCGTAAAACTCATATTTACCCGCAGGCTCGTCGCACACCGCCACAGACATGACACCTACCTTGTCGAGTACATAGTAGAGATAGTATCTTCCGTCAGGACCTACGGTAACGTCGGGAGCGTAAAGGCACATATGACCGTCCCTGTTCATGGGGTCGGCGTTTCTTGGGTAAATAACGCCCTCATAGCGCCAGCTGCCCAGATCATCAACAGGAGCTGACCAGCACACGTAGTCTCCCATGCAGAACACATATCCGTTCCACATATCATGTGAACCATAGATGTATACACGGTCGCCGAATACATAGGGCTCACCGTCGGGTACATACTCCCAGCTCGGAAGATATGGATTGAATGCCTGTTTCTTACTCATAAAATCAGCCTCCTCATTTTACTTTGCCGAGCAGAAATCTTACAAGACTGTTCTGCTCCGCCGAAGATATTGCGCCTTCACTTGTGAAAAGCATTTCGCTGCGTTCATTATCGGTATATGGCTTCCATTGCGGCAGCTTTTTTCCGTTGATGTCAAAGCCGTTGGGATCACCTGTTTTTATGAAGTTAGCCCAGTAATCACACATCTGCCGCGCAAGATCATAATGTCTGCCCTCAAAAGGTCTTGTACATTTTGAAAGAGTCTCGAAAAAGAACCACAAATCTGCAGAATGAAACGTACCCGGAGCATCATCGCCGGGAATATCAGGGATAAATCGGTAGTAGTAACAGTTCTCAGGCTTATTCTGCCTGTTCTCACCGAGAAAAATGTCCTTTACTCCCAGCTCTGGAGCTGAAACAGGTGCATAGCCCTGAGCTGTCCTGACCTTTGCTTCAGGGAATGACAAAAACTCCTCTGCCCTGCTGCCGAAGTAACCCTTTGCCTTATTGACCAGCTCTTTATCATCTGCCGCTTGAATGAACTCCATGAATTCATCACCTGTATTGCCTCCCATAACAGGCACTCGGATACGTGCACCATTTCTGAAAGCAGCCATAGGGTCCTGTGTACAGAAGCGGCCGTCCTCAACTATAGTGAAGAACATCTCCCCCCTGCTGCGAAGCTCTGAATATTTGCTGCGTATGTGATCGGCTTCCAGCTTTCTTGCCTCTTTGAGGGTGTTTACTCCGAGATACTCAAAAAGCCTTTCCCCTTTCTTACCTGCCTGTTCAAGACTTTGCGGCCGGAAAAAGTCGTTGGGCTCATAGGGCGAGCCAAATACACCGCTCATTATCACCGCTCTTCTGAAATCGCCTTCGTTGTCTCTGCAAGCCATTTGCGCCATAACACTTCCGCCCCCTGCGGACTGTCCGGCTATGGTTATATTATCGGGATCACCGCCGAAACCTGCAATATTACGCCGAACCCATCTGAGACCCGCCTGCTGGTCAAGACATCCGAAATTGCAGGGAGCGTCAGGCTGCTCTCTTGTCAGCTGTGGGTGGCAGAGAAATCCAAGTGCACCAAGACGATAATTCACAGTAACTACGACAATCCCCCTGCGTGCAAGACGTTCGCCGTCAAATTCCATTTCGGCAGTGTAGCCCCACTGAAATGCGCCGCCGAAAAACCATACAAGTACAGGCTTGCGCTCATGGGCAGACTTAGCATTGGTCCACACATTAAGGTAGAGGCAGTCCTCACTCATGGGGATCTCAGGATCCACGTGCCACTCCCGACAGTATATATCATCGCCTATTCCCGGGATATCCTGAACTGATATCGGCGCAAACTCAAAGCAGTCGCGGACGCCCTGCCAGTTTTCGGCAGGCTGCGGTGCACGCCAGCGGTTCTCCCCTACAGGCGGTGCTGCAAAAGGTATGCCTTTGAACGCGGTTATTCTCGGGTCAGCGGCAGGAAGACCACGTACCTTCCCGTTTTCGGTATCTGCTGTCCTTAACATAATATCATCTCCTTTATTATGAAATGTTTTTTATAATACTGAGAACATTTTAACATCAAAAAATTAAAATTGCAATACACATCAGGTAAATTTCTTACCGTTTTTTGCTATATTCATATACGCTCCTTCAGCTCTGATACACAGTCATATCGGTAATGGAAATAAAGTATGTGGAGTGCCCCTCAAAAATATTTTTCTGAAAAATGTAACACCTGATATTTTTTCTTCGATTAGTATTTATGAAAGCCGATACAATACTGTGATCGGCATATGTGTAAAAACAAAGGAGTTATAATTATGAAAAAGAATGCTATTATTATTACATTTGCAGCAGCCCTCTGCGCTCTCACATCCTGCGGCAGAGAATTGGCGTCACTGCCTGAAATGGCTGCTTCACCGGTCGACAACACAAGCGCTGCGGCTATTTCAGCAAGTATAGCAGACACCTCGTATAAGACAGAAAAAGCAGCATACGAAGATATAGCAGTTGACCTTGTTGAGAGATTCTATGAAATGCGTCCGCAGTTCATGTACAGATTCATCTCCTACTCTGATCCCTCCGATACAGTGACATTCAGACTTGCAGATCCGTTTGCAAACAGAGATGTCAGAGATGTAGTATTTGCTCATATCTCTGGAAAGGGCTTTGAGTTCAATTCCATCAACGACCTGATGGATTACAGAAAGACTGTATTATCAGAGGAATTTGCAGCAAAATACAGCACAGAGGAGTGTACAGAGATAAGCGGCGAATACAACAGCGGTGATTACATAGACGAATCAGATGTTGACCAGTCAGACCTGCTTTACTATAAGAGCTACATAATGTACAAGGGAAGGATGTATACAAATACCACATCTCCACAGATAGGATATATAGGTCACATGGCACCAAACGAATCTGTTATCATCACAGATGTTACAGATACATCCTTCAGAGCATATTACCCTTCTGTCTACGGTCAGAACGGCGATATTTCATCATTAGGCTGCGACATTGTTGACTTTATTCTTGATCCTGCCTGCGGAGAATGGCGCATAAACGATTTCGTATCCGATTCCTATGAAGTATTTGTAAACAAGGCTGAAGAAATGTCTGTATCTACAGAGATAAAGGATACGGAACTGGTTTCGGCTGATACGTATAAGGCTGCTGCTCAGAGGGAATCAGCCCGTATTTCAGAGTTCAGAAACAGCACTTCCAATAATAACAATACATCTGAACAAAACGAAATTACCGATAGCAGCGTAACACCGGCGCAAACCGAAACTGCCGCGGCAGACTGCTTTACTCACGGAGTATCAAACGGCATTGTGTATACCTCCGATTATGCAGGCATAAAGATAACACTCCCAGAGGACGGAAGCTTCCTCAATGAAGCTGACCTTGATACTCACTACATCATGCCAACAAGATTTATGACCGAAGAGGAAAGAACCTTCTATAAAACAGGTGTGCTCGACGCTACTGCCTGCTATGGTGACGCGGGCAACCGTATAGACGTATGGTTTTACAATACAAAGCAGAGATTCCCTGATGCTCCCGGCATTTCCGCCGAAGAATTCATGCAGTGCGACGAGCTTGTATTTGACCCCGAAATCGAAGTGACAGATATAGGCAATATTGAGACAGTAAACATCTGCGGCAAGAATTACGCAAGAGCATGCTATACATCATTTTCACAGAATCGTGTCAGCTATGTAAGAAGAATAGACGATGACTACATTATGGTCATCAGAACTTCAGGCATTGCCCCTGCGGAATTTGAGAGCATAGTAAGTCCGTCAGTTTAATGTAACCCTCGGGTCACATAATATTTTATTTGTAAACAACGTTCTGAACTTCCCCATTCAGAACTGAGTTTAAAAAGCCCCGAAGCCAGGTCTTCGGGGCTGATCTAAAAAATACTTCATACAGCTTATTTTTCCGTAAAAGGATAAAATATGAGCAAGAAATGTAAAAAAACAGAGCAATAAATTTGTGGTAACTATCCCCCCTATGCGATATAATCAATATATCCTCAATAATCTATGAAAGGCTGTATTAAGCTGATTATCAGTTATTGAGCGAAAAATTTCAAAATTATTTCAGAGGTAACACACTATGGAACAGAATAAAAGGATCTCACAAGCACTCAAAAACACCATCGGACAACGATATGACGCAATGGCTCTCAGAATGATAAGCGATGAAACAGAGCTTCCCGAAAACACTGTTTTCCCACTGAGAGGAATGGGGCAGCATCTGGCACTCTGTCAGGCATTCGCCCTTTCAAGACGTGAGGGAAAGACCGTGTATATGCAGAAGCAGGATCACTGGTGCTGGGCTCCGCTTATTGGCTACGGAATGGTCAGCCTTGAAAAGGGTACTTCTGCTTTCAATGAGCTTCTCCCGGTTATCGGCATAAGCGATCCCGACGCAGCTGAATCATTTATTGAAAATATGCCCCACCTTCCTGCAGGAAAATACAAGGGAATACTTACAGCTCCGCTTGGAAATGCAGACTTCGAGCCTGATGCCATTATCATAAACTGCCGAAATGCCGAGCTCCGCACTATACTTATGGCAATAAAAACCCAGACAGGCACAACTATGAAAACAGAATTTGATGCTATAGACTCATGTGTATGGGGAATAATCCCTTCACTTACAAAAAACGAATACCGTGTTTCATTCCCCGACCCGGGCGATTTTACAAATGCCAATACAAGCGAAGATGATGTCATCTTATCTGTACCAAGGGCTAAATTCGATGAATTTGAAAAGGGGCTGAAAGCCCTTAACTACATGGGTATGAAGCACTCCTTCTTCAATACAAATATGGAATTTGATTTCGCACGTCCCACCTTCTACAATAAGATGTTCAGAGCCTGGGGACTGGACGAGGGAAAGAGCTATACGATCCCAAATCTTTAATTCAGTAACAAAGCTCTGGGATTCCCTTTCTCCATGGCTTGGTTTAATACAGCTCCGAAGCTCTCTCCTTCGGAGCTGAGTTTTTTGATTATTTATCCTCCTTTGTCAAAGGCAGTGTGTCATACCACGCCTTCACATCATTCTTTCCTGCACTTGCCAAGAAACGTTTCCCTGCAAGCTGATCTCCGATGGGTACAAGCTCTGAAAAATTTTTTTCACTTGTAGATATTCCGCTGCTTGCTGATGTACATAATGGTATCACTGTCTTGTCTGAAAAATCATAGCTTTCAAGCTCCTTTACCTCATCGGCAGTAAGTGTGATATTTGCAGCCTTTACAGCGTCCTCAACGTGACTTACCTTTGTGACTCCGACGATCGGCAAAGTTCCTTTTGCGATCGCCCAAGCAACAGGCACCTGTGCGATACCCACGCCATACTTGTCGGCGATCCTGCCGAGTGCCTTGTTCATGACCTCCAGCTTGCCGAGTATCGGATTATAGCTTTCAGCTCTTGCCGAGCCTGCAGGCATTGGATGAGCTGTATCATACTTGCCCGAAAGTGCGCCCTGTTCCAGTACCATATATGAGAAGAACGTAATGCCATTTTCCTTGCAGTAGTCAAGGATTCCGGAATCCTCTGAGGAACGGTTGATGAGGCTGTAATGGTTCTGAACTGCCGAGAGCTTCAGACCATGAGCCTGAAGAATTTCAGCTGCCTGCTTTATCTCCGCAAGATTATGATTTGATACACCTAAAACTACAAAAACAGCTGATATGAAGAGCAATGTTTTTCCAGAACACCAAAAAGTTTCAAATCTGTTGACCGCTTCTTCCGAGATCATAGCACCGCCCTCAGCAGGCTTCTCATTTTTATTCATACCGGGAAACAAGCCAAAACAACTCCTGCGCCGACAAAAGCAATTGCGCCTATCAGCTTTAACTGATTTTTATTGTTTGCAAACATCTTTCTTGGTAACGCCCTTGATTTCAACAGCGTTTTCATAGGCATTCATATTATTCCCCTCCGTTTACAAGGTCAAGAAGTTCATGGAGCTCCTCCATTGTAATGCCTATCTTACGTGCTGAATCGCCTGCTTCCATGAGCAGGGATTCTATACGCTTGATCTGCTCTTCACGATAAAGTTCCAGGTTCTGCGCCTTTACGAAAGAGCCCTTTCCCGTATAACTTTCGATAAAGCCGGCACGTTCAAGCTCCTCATATGCGCGTTTAGTTGTCATAAAACTGATACGGAGCTCAGTTGCGAGTATTCGCATAGAGGGCAGAGCTTCGCCCTCTTTGAGTTTTCCCTCCAGTATCATAGTCTTTATCTGGTTTGCTATCTGTATATAGATAGGCTCACCGGATGAGTTGCTGATGTTGATATTCATTTTTAGTGTACACTCCTTGTGGTTATATAACTTTACATGCTTTCCGGACAGCAAAGTCTAAATTGTATAACTACCTTTTATACAATTACATCAACTGCGTTACACTTTGTCAAGGCTGGATTAAAAAAATTTTGATCCATGCAAGGGTAAAAATCAAAACCATCTGTATTATAAAATTATCATTTTATAATAAATAACAATAAACGACTTGCTTTCTAACGAAATATATGTATAATATAAATACAGATAATTCATTTATGTTGAAATAATTCTTTATGAAGGAGTGATAAAAATGATCGGTAACACTATCAAAAAGGCTTTCGGTCTGACTGTTTCTGCCCTGACTATATCATTGTGCGTTCCGTTTTCAGTTTCAGCTGACGATCAGGAGAAAACAGGTTACGTAAAAAGCAGCGGTAATGCATCCGGAGAAAACGACACAACTTATGAAGACACAGGCAGCACTAAGTGCGTAGCAGTTCGCCATAACATTAACTATGAGTACGAAAAGGGCGGAGATGGCTTCAAAGATCACATGGGTCCCTACTTCTGTCTCGGAACTGCTGTGAATGACTATGAAATCGGCAACTCACAGGCTCAGGAGTTCATTAAGAAAAACTACAACTCCATCACCTGTAGGAATGAAATGACCCCCAACTCCATCATAAAGGGCGTAAACGGTGATGAAGTTAATATAAGCCTGAGTCCTGCAAGCAATATTCTTAAGTTCGCAGAGCAGAACGGTATCGGTGTTCGCGGTAATACATTCGTATGGTACAGCCAGACACCTGATTATCTATTTAAGGACAATGGCGAATTAATTTCCAAAGAGCGTATGAACAAGCGTCTTGAGAGCATGATAAAGAACACGTTCTCACAGCTCAGGACCAATTTCCCGAACCTTCAGGTTCATTCCTACGACGTGTGCAACGAGCTCTTCGAGACTGACGGCGGCGGAATGAGAAATTTATCAAAGTGGACGGAGGTATACGGCGAAAATAATCCGGAGTTCGTATTAAATGCATTCAAGTATGCAAGACAGTATGCTCCTAATAATTGCAAACTTTATCTCAGCGATTATAATGAGTATATAAGCGAAAAGACTGACGACATTATAAATATGGCTAAGACAATTATGAAAGAGGGAGACTACATCGACGGTATCGGGATGGAGGCTCATCTTGCGTCAGACTATCCTTCAGCAAGCAAATTTGAGACAGCAGTAAAGCAGTTCGAGTCACTCGGTCTTGATGTTCAGATCACAGAGCTTGACATCACGAACAGCACAGGTACCAACGATCAGCTTTATCCTCAGATCTTTGAGGTTGCTATGAAGCACAATAAGCACATCTCCTGCGTGACCCTTTCGGGAACAACAGACGAGTGTATCTGGAGATATGACCAAGGCTCACGGCTTCCGTTCAGCAACTATCAGCCTAAGCAATTCTATAATGACATTATAGCTCTTGCTGACAAAATAGATCCGCCTGCACCTGCTGCAACAACTACATCAGCTACAGATACCACCGTAACCACCACAACAACAGGACCTGTTGATCTTAAAGGAATTCTTGATTCAAAGGTTTCCAAGTGGGGAGATACTAACTGCGACGGCGGTATTGATATGGGCGACTCTGTAATGATAATGCAGTCTTTATCTAACCCGAACAAGTATAAGCTCTCAGAGCAGGGCATGTCCAATGCCGACGTTTATGAGGCAGGCGGCGGTATAACAACAAATGACGCAGCTGCTATCCAGAAGTACCTCTTAGGACTTATCAAGACACTTCCCGAAAGCTATTCATCAAATGTAACTGCTGCAACAACAACTACTACTGCGGCTGTTAATAACGGCGTTTGTTAAAACGGCGCAGCGGCGGCGCCCAGGTACAGGCAGTCAAAAAGCTCTGCGCTGTCTCCTCAGTTAACGATACAATTGTACAGAGCAAGTCGTTTATGCAGGATACTTCACTGTTTTTTAAAATTATTTCTGCTATAGCTATAAAGAGATCCGCCCGTTATGAACTGACCCCAAAAAGTTAGACAAAGATTTAAAAGAAAATTTATGCAAAGCGACAAAGCGACAAAGCTTGGTCGCTTTGTTGCTTTATGCAGCT
>SFMO01000044.1 GCA_004554385.1 Ruminococcus flavefaciens | reverse complement strand
TATCCGTGTTTCTACGGAGCATCAGGAAACAGCGAGACAGCAGGAGATCATGTGCAGTTATCAGGTTGACCGCATCTTCTCCGAGAAGCTGTCAGGAGCAAACACAGACCGCCCTCAACTCAGGGCTATGCTTGACTATGTGCGTGAGGGTGATACGCTCTACATCGAGAGTATCAGCCGTCTCGGTCGCTCCACAAAGGACTTGCTGAACATCATCGACACTCTCACCGAAAAGGAAGTAACGCTTATCAGCCACAAGGAGAAAATCGACACCGACACGCCTGCGGGCAAATTCATGTTGACCGTGTTCGCAGCACTCTCTCAGTTGGAGCGTGAACAGCTCAAACAGCGACAGCGTGAGGGCATCGAGATCGCTAAGGTTCAGGGCAAGTACACGGGACGGAAACCTATCCCCACCGACTGGACAAGGTTCGGGCAGCTCTATGGGGAATGGAAGTCGAAAAACATCACGGGCAGGGACTTTATGCGGAGAATGGATATGTCGGCAAATACCTTTTACCGCCGTGTCAGGGAGTATGAATCAACTCACGGCATTGCCGAGCTTACCTCTGCTTGAAAGCCACCTCAGACGAACGGAAACGCCCCTCAGCACCGTCCACCGTTGCGGAGCGGAAAACTAACCGATGAAAAAAGCGCCCTCTCTGAAAGTTCAGAGAGAACGCTTACGGTTAGTGTGTGCCTTTTGGGTATCTGCCTGTTATGGAACGCTCCATAATTCCGATAACGACTTGTGCGGAACGGAAATCAGGTGTGCCAATGATTTATATAAGAAATCCTGGAACACTTTTTACTATGAGGCTTTTACTGTATCCGCCTAATAACATACCACTCATAAATAAACAATCCCCGAGCTGCGGCTCGGGGATTACTGATTCATATGTTTTTACAAATCTTCTGCACAGATCTATTCCAGGGCAGCAGTTCCTCAAGGATATCCGGATTTGTCAGGAACTCCATGCTTGGCAGAACAGTGAGAAGCAGTTCAAAATACTTGAACACATCAAGTCCGTTTGCTTTGGCAGTTTCTACGATACTGTAGATATCAGCACTCGCTTTCGCCCCATTCGGTGTATCGCTGAAAAGCCAGTTCTTTCTGCCCACTGTAAACGGTCTGATAGCATTTTCTGCTATGTTATTTGAGATAGCACAGCTGCCGTTCTGAAAATAATTGCCCAGATATTCTCTGCGCTTGAAAGCATAATCGAACGCCTTTCCAAGCTGTGTCTTTGCAAGTACTGTCGGATATATTTTTTCAGCCCATGACCAGAAAGCCTCAAACACTTCTTTTTCCTGTGTCAGACGCTTATTGTATCTTTCTTCATTTGCGAGACTATCAAGCTCTGCTTCTATCGCAAACAGCTTGTCACAGAAGTCTCTGCCTGTTCTGGCTATGCTGTTTTCGCTGTCCACGACAATGGCTTCATGGAACTTTCGTCTCAGGTGAGCCCAGCAATTACAGTGTGTGACCTTTGTAAGCTTATTGTAGCCTGCATATCCGTCTGTATGAAGGTATCCGCTGAAATCTCCAAGGAATTTCCTCGGTACGTCTCCCGACCTTGACTTGTTATAATCATAGATCACTATCTGTCTTTCGGAATGCTTGCCTGTACGATATACCCACATATACTGCTTACTGTTGTCGGAAACATCCTTTTCCTTGAGTACCTTGACGTATGTTTCATCGCAGTGCAGAACTTCCTCCTTCAGCATTTCAGTTTTTAATCTGGCAATAAATCTGCTGAAATAATCCTCGCTGCATCTGATGATCCAGTTTGCCATTGTTGTTCTGCTGAGCGAATATCCAAGCCTTTCCCAGTCCTTTTCCTGACGATACAGAGGCACTGCATTCACATATTTCTGGTATATCACCCATGATACTGTTGATGCCGATGCAAGTGAATGCGGAAGTACAGGTGCAGGCACAAGTCCGTGAAGGAATACAGGCATATTCTTTTTCTCACATTTCTTGCAGCTATATGTATTGCTGTAATATTTCTTCACAACCAGCTTTGCAGGTATCAGCTCTACTTCTTCACGGATATATTTCTTGCCGATAACCTTCATCTCTGAACCACAGCGTGGACATATCTGCTCATCGTCAGGAATAGTGCAGTTGATAACTTCGGTCTCGATATTTTTGATGAGTTCATCTCTCTTGGTTTTCGGATTTTTTCTTGTGTAACCCTTAACTGTTTTCTTTACAGGTTCTTCAGCTTTCTCGGCAGATTCAATTTCAGTTTCATTAAAGAACGACTGCTGTCCTTCGCATTCTGTATGCTCGCTGGATTTGCCAAACATTCTGTGTTTGGAGAGTATGAGTGCTTCAAGGTAGATATGACAATCTTTTTTCAGGCATTCGTTTTCAATCTCCAATTTTTCGATTCTTTTGTCACGCTTTTTGATTTCATTTTCAAGTGCAGCAATATATTCTGCGTCTGTCATATTACCTTTTCCTATCACTGTTCTCACCTCCGGAATCATAAATACCACTCTCAGATTATACCACAAAAAGCCCGAAAAGTCCAGTGATACCGAACTTTTCGGGCGTAGAAATATTATCGACATTTATGTATACTTTAACTGTGGAAATCTCAGCATACCTCACCTGTTCTTGCAGGTCGTATTGCTGTTTTCTGTTCTATGGACAAGCCCTCCATCAGCCAGCGGAATTCCTGCTTTGTTACCTGTCTTGCTTCATCGGAATCCCTCGGCCATTTGTACTTTCCGTTTTCAAGTCTTTTGTACAGCAGTACAAATCCGTCTTCTTCCCATAGCAGAGCCTTGATCCTGTCACATCGCTTTCCGCAGAACAGAAACAGACTTCCTGAAAATACATCAAGTTTAAAATTCTGCTGTACAATAGCTGCCAGTCCGTCTATTGATTTTCGCATATCTGTATATCCGCATACGATGTAGATATGCTCTGCACGGCTGACATCTCCGATCATCTCAGTACTCCGATCAGCCGTCTGAGTGTATCTTCATTAAAATCGTCAGGCAGCGTTATCTTTACATCTCCCACAGATAGTTCGATTTTCTCACCTGTCGGTTCTGTTCCTGCAATTGGTTTTACAGGCACTATGTCATGCTGTTCGATTTCATTACATACCGCCTGACGCAACCGTTTCAGCCGGTAGTAATATGTCTTGAGATTGATACCGTTCTGCTTGCACCAGTCAGTTACAGTAAGTCCGCTTTCCTTCCTGCTTTTCACCATTTCCGTCCACTGTGCCAGCTTTACTTCCTTCTTTACCTTTGCGATCTCTTTCATTCCAATCAACTCCTGTTAGATTTCATTAGATACTTCTAGTTTAGTCTATTTGGACTTGTTTGGATAGGGTGGGGTGTTATTGGGCGTGTACCTTTGATCTGCGCAGACCATTCCTGAAGCTGCATTTCTTTTTTGATTGTTGTGATGGATGTTGTTTTGTCCATACCTGTTACCTCCTTGTCTAATCGTCTCCAATGAACACCATGGATCAATTTGGATTGTCCAATTTACTTCATGGTGTTGTTTGGAGTTTATTATACTTCATTAGACTTTGGTGAGGCAGGTGCGTGTGGTTATACGCTTACGTATGTTTCGCCGTTTAACGGAAAAGTCCATTTTAGTAATTA
>SFMO01000043.1 GCA_004554385.1 Ruminococcus flavefaciens | reverse complement strand
CTGATATGTTCCCCCATACATAAGGAGTAGATTTATTCCCGTGTACTGTGGACATTCAAGCCATTGTCTCGTGGCATGTTGAGACCGTAGTTCTTCTGTCACGAAACAAGTAAAAAAGTTCTGAAAAGCCCAGAAATAAAGGGATTTCGAGAGATTGCCGTATTTGGCAGTTTCCCGGAATCCCTTTTCTTTTTGCTTTGACAATCGTTCTATCGCCTGGGTTTTGGCAGGGTTGAGACAATAAACTACTTTTTTCGCTGTTGAGACGATAGGACTATTGTCAGCGTGATGAGCTTAAAAACCGGTAGAATTCTACACAGTTTTTGACGCACATTCTTGTGACAATTATGTGGTCAGATTGACTTGCTATTCTCTCCCGTCAGAGCCAATATACTGGAATTGTCAAGAAAAGTGCAGTCTAAAAACTCACAAATTTTAAGCAGCAGATGAATGGTCAGCTCTCTGGAGGCGAAGCGGAATCAGGGGCGTGGTCAGTATTACGACCGGGCGATTCAGAATCAGATCACAAAACAACAGGCCATGGCTTTGCTCTATTATCAGCAGCACGGCTTTACCGGTGTGGAGGACTTGAAACTTGCGAGGACGAGCGTCGCCGAAGGTGCAATCTTCGTTCATAAGGGGATTGGGGGCGCCGGTCTCCGGTGGAGACCGTTTAGCGCGGATCGAGTCGGGAGACGAGGCTGCCCCAACAAGCATAAACAGAAAGTTCCGCCTACGGGCGGAATCTTTTTGTTTGGGCCTTCCTGATCAGGAAGGAATTGCTTGCACAAGAAGTAGGCTCCTCAAGAAGTCGGGTCCAGATAGGATTTGATTGAAAAAAATAAATCATTTAGAGTGCTTGACAAGGTTCTAAATCGAGCCTATAATATAAATCAAATTATATAAAATAATTTATGCAATTAGGGGGAGGAAACTAAAATGGCAAGAAAAACGCAGATTTCCAAAGAAGTTATTTTGGAAGCGGCATTGAAAATGCTGATCCGTGATGGGTATTCCGCAATCAATATCAAGACCTTATCAAAGGCAATCGGCTGCTCTACGCAGCCCCTGGTATGGCACTTTGATAACATGGAGGGACTCCGCAAGGCGTTAGCCGATCACGCGCTGAAATACGCGAACAGCAAAATGCGCCCCTCAGCCAGTGAGTCAGTCAATGCTTTTGAGCAGGTAGGGCAAGCCTATATAAAAATGGCGTTGTATGAACCTAATCTTTTTCAATTTGTATTTCTGAATGGAAGTGACTGCTATCCTGTGGGAGATTCTGATGTGATTCTTGACGATAAAGATAACCGTGAGCTGATCAAAATGATAGCGGCGGAATTTCAGATATCAGAGAAAAGCGCAGAGCAGTATGTTCAAAACACTGTAATATATACACATGGGATCGCTTCCTTTTTAGCAACCGGTATGATGCACTTATCGGAAGGAGAAATCATGAGCATGATACATCAGGCAGGTAATAGTTTCCTCAAGCAGGCAGGGATTCCGGAGGATAGAATTCCGAATCCATGAAGTACGAGGAAAATGAGCAAAAATTAAGCAGCAGGAGGATACATTATATGAATAAACGCATACGTCAATATATTGGGCTGCTTTCCGCGGTGTTGATGTACTATATCATACACGAAGGCGCGCATCTGATTTATGCGCTGTCTGTCGGAGCGTTTCGCAAGATCAATTTTATGGGGCTTGGTATGCAGATTGGAATATATGAGGAACGAATGAGTGAAACAGGGCTTGGTATTTTTTGCAGTGTCGGTGTTGCGGCGACAATGATAACAGCTTATGTGCTGACATTGACATCAGCTCAAATTTGCAAGGTCAAATCTAAAACCTTCAAAGTCTGTCTGTATTATATTACGATTGCCATGCTGCTGATTGATCCGTTGTATCTGAGCATATTGTGCGGTTTTTTCGGCGGAGGCGATATGAATGGAATTGCACTGTTGTTCCCTGAATGGGCTGTAAGAATCTTTTTTGGAGTAATGTTGGTGATCCATTGCCTGCTGTTTTGGAGAATTGTTTTACCAATGTACAAGAGAGCGTTTATGACAAGAGAGCCTGATGCTTAGACACGGGGCTTGCGGTGTGCGCTGCGTTTTTACAGTGCAGGACACCGAAGGAGGATACATGCAGATATACGACAATGACCTGCGATATAAGCAGATACAGAATAAAATAATGAATATGCCCCAATGGGCAAAAGCGGAGCATATGGAAATGAGCGTCCCGGAAAAAGAGCTTTGGCGTTATAGCGGGGATGTTATGTGCCCTTCACAAAAACACCGAAGGCACAGAGGTGTGCTTCTCACTCTGTCTATGGCACCAGGCAGACTCTTCAGATTTATAAAATAGACACAAATGTCTGCGGAAACGTACTATCCGCGCGGCGACGGTTACGGTAGCATGGGAACAAAACCGAGAAAAGGAGACCACAAAAATGGACGCTTCAGAACAGAAATTGGGAAGCAGACCGCTAAAAGCATGGAAAAGAATCGTGATCGCGCTGGCGGTCGCCGCGGCTATCCTGGCGGCGGTCTTTCTGGCGGGCCGCTATGGGTGGAAGCTGCTTGGCTTCCGAGCCTGTCAGGGCGCGGGAATTGAAGCCGTGGAGGTAAGCGAGGACAAAGTACATATCTCTGGGTTTTATCCCGGCTCTTTTCCCGAGGGGTTCTGCGGCT
>SFMO01000042.1 GCA_004554385.1 Ruminococcus flavefaciens | reverse complement strand
ATCGAGAATGTCACTAAAAAGGTTGATGAAGCTGTCCGTGTGGCTGTTTTCAAAAACGGTGAAAAGACAGTCTACGGCAAGACAAAATCAAACGGCGGAGGCATGGAAAGCGACTGCGACAGCGAGTTCCTGACCTCAAGTGTTGTTATGAGAACTTCTACGGAAGGATTCAAGGCAAAGGATAAGGACAAGTATACAGTTGTAATATGGCTTGAAGGAAATGACCCCGATTGTATCGATGACATAATTGGCGGAACACTAAAGCTGAGTATGAGCTTTAAAATAACGGAATCTACGTAATATGAAGGAGTAAAATAATATGAAAAAGATACTAAGAGTGGCAGCAAATGTGCTTGCATGGATCGTGCTTATAATCGCATTCCTCGTCACGGTAATAGTTTTCTCATCAGGCAGAAATAACGGTGTGGCAAACATCTTCGGTTATATCCCGATGACTGTAGAATCTGACTCAATGAAGCCTACATTCAGCAGAAACGACCTTATCATATGTAAGGAGATCGATGACGTCAACAGTCTTAAAAGCGGTGACGTTATCACATTCTGGACTGTGATCGACGGCAGCAGAGTCAAGAATACCCATAGAATCGTTGAGGTCGAGGACAACAACGGTTCAAAGAGCTTCATCACACGAGGCGATAACAATGAGATAAACGATACAACTCCTGCATATGCAGGCGACCTTATCGGCAAGTGGACTGAAACAAGAGTACCGGGATTCGGTAAGTTCCTGAACTTCATGCGTACAAAGAAGGGCTTCTTTATATGTATAGTTATTCCGATGGCGCTGTTCTTCCTCTTTGAACTTTACAAGTTCATTGTTGCGCTTATCGAAGCAAAGCGCCCCGAGCCTGTCGAGCAGCTTGACGAGGAAGAGATCAAGAGACGTGCTATCGAGGAGTACCTTGCAAGCAAGGGAGAATCTCCCGAAGCTGCTGCTGCAAAGTCGTCCGAAGCTGTGAACGATGCTGAAGATAAGGCTGAAAAAGCAGCTGAAAAGCTTGAGGAGACAGCTGAAAAAGTGACCAAGAAGGCTGAGGAAACAGTCGAAGAAGTGACCGGGAAGGCTGAGGAAACAGTCGAAGAAGTGACTAAGAAGGCTGAGGAAACAGTCGAAGAAGTAACTGAGAAGACTGAGGAAACAGTCGAAGAAGTGACCGGGAAGGCTGAGGAAACAGTCGAAGTAGTAACTGAGAAGGCTGAAAATGACATTGAAAATATTGCAGAAAAAGCAGCGGAAAGCGATGAGGCTGCCGCTGAATAAAAAGCGATATATGGGAAAGCATTTGACTTTCGGAGTATATTATGAATGAATTTCTGAAATGGTTTTTTGCTTTTATCTCCGAGATGCTGAAGGGATATGCGGATATTGTCCGCGGCTTCGGACACGGAATAAAGCAGATATTCAATATCAAAAATTATATAAGCATCTTCAAGGAGCATTCGCAGAATTACAGTGCCCTGAGCTGGGTGCTGTCAATACTGGCAATAATTATAGTGATCGCGATCTACGGTCTCATTATAATGATGATCGTACTTGCAATAAGGAAATATGTACGTTTCCGTCACTCCCTTGTCAGCAATGAGGATCTTCTTGAGGAGATTGCTGAGCTTCAGCGAAAAGTGCTGAAGATGACTAAGGAAAAGGACGAGATAATGGCTATGAAGGTCGCTCAGATGGGAATGCCTGCAGGCTCAGGTGCGCTGTCCCTTGCGGACGGAACTATGGCTGCCGAAATGGGTGAGGGCGGCGAGGAAGCTGCGCCTGCTGTTGTGGAGAGCGGTGTTGTTCAGACCACAGAGCACAGATTCTCAAAGCTCATCGAAGTGGATACCTTCTACAAGACCTATACTCCGCCTGAGTATGACAACGAGATCGACCTTGTGGGCATCGTGGACAACTTCCGCAACTTCGCCTGCTCACGTATGCACCTGTACTATGAGCCGAAGATAATAAGACTTTTCCTTGCAGGTATGGCTTCTACGAAGCTCATTATTCTTCAGGGTATTTCTGGTACAGGTAAGACTTCACTTCCGTACTCTTTCGGTAAGTTCCTCCAGGTGGAAACCACTATTGCTTCTGTACAGCCTTCATGGCGTGACAGAACAGAGCTCTTCGGTTACTTCAACGAATTCACCAAGAACTTCAACGAGACCGAAGTCCTCAAGAGGATATATTCATCGGGCTATAATAATGATGTAAACCTTATCCTCCTCGATGAGATGAACATCGCCCGTGTCGAGTACTACTTCGCAGAAATGCTGTCTATTCTCGAAATGCCTAATGCTGACGAATGGGAGCTGGATATCGTTCCTAATGTATGGAGCACAGACCCTGAGAACCTTGACAAGGGCAAGATACGTATCCCACAGAATATCTGGTACATAGGTACTGCTAATAACGACGACTCGACCTTCGCAATCTCCGATAAGGTCTATGACCGTGCACAGCCTATCAACCTTGATGCAAAGGGCGTTGCATTCGACGCTCCGGATACACCTCCTATGTATCTCGGCTTCGATCATCTCGACAAGCTTTTCAGAGAGGCGTTTGATAAGTATCCTATATCACAGGAAAATCTCAAGAAGATACAGCAGCTTGACCTTTGGGTAATCGAAAAGCTGAGAGTTGCCTTCGGTAACCGTATCCTCAAGCAGATGAACCTCTTTGTTCCTGTATACGTAGCCTGCGGCGGCGATGAGCTGGACGGTATCGACTATATACTGGCTACAAAGATATTCCGAAAGTTTGAGTCCCTCAACCTGGCGATGCTGAGAGAGGAGCTCCGTGAGCTGTGCGCTTATATGACCAAGCTTTTCGGAAAAAACAAGATGAACGAATCTATAGCTTATCTCGAAAGACTCCAGAAGCTGTTCTGATTCGGTAAAAGAGCAGGTGAGAACAAGTGAACGACTTATACAGCAAGTGGTACAGTGAGTTCTCCGCACTTACTGAAGCTTTCGACAGCGATGAATTATATCAGGCACTTGATTCTCTGCTGAATTCCAGCCGCAATACCTTTGCCTTCAACAAGAAGATCATGGAGAAGGCAATAGATGTGTCGTGGGTCGAGGCAATTGAAAAGGGTATCATCCATGTTGATAATTTCCTGCGAAATCCTCGCAGGACCATTGAAGATGTGGAAGAGATAGTGCCCATAGCGCTGTCGAGAAAGACTACCATTGAATCGGTAAAGCACCTTGCGCAGCATACCGACCTTATACAGAGCGTTGACCGCAAAACAGGGAAGATAACTCCTTCGAAGATACTCAATGTCCACAAGGAAGAGAGCCTTCTGACATATGAGAATAAATTCGTCAACACTCTCATTGACCGACTATACATATTTATAAATACAAGATATGAAAAGCTTGCCCAGGTATCCCGTGATGAGGAGGTCTTCTCCCTGGGGTACGATACAGTCGTTGATGACGGCTCTGGCGGCAAAATGAAGATCGATGTAAAGATCGAGACTGTGGACAGCCTCGACTCCTACGATGCCAACGGATATACTGTGTGGCAGCGCGTCGAGAAGCTGAAAACTGCCATTGAAGGCTACAAGGGCTCAGAGCTTTGCAAAGCCCTTGGAAATACATATATCCGTCCGCCGGTAATGCGTACCAACGCTATTATGAAAAACGTAGACCTCAAAGCCTGCCTTACTCTCTGGCAGTATATCGAGAGCTACGACAAGGTGGGCTATGAGATCAACGTACAGAATACTGCGGTACAGCCTCAGCGTGAGTATGTGGATGACTTCTACAAGCTGGTGGTGTTGAATCTTCTGCTCTTCCGTTCGTACATGAACGGCGACAATGAAGAGAAGCTGAAGGAGCTGAAATCACAGACCTCAAAGCCTCTTGCTCCGAAGTTCGTGAAGAAGTTTGACAAGGAACTGGCTGCGGATTACAGTGTATCATCCGAAACTGCGGCAGGTTATATCGCCGCCGACGGTACGATAAGATTCGATAAGCGTCTGCCTGTTGATCTCAACGTAATGTTTGAGCAGCTGTCGGAGATCATTAAGATCGAATCGGCATATATAGCTGAGCTCGAACAGACAAGGCTCGAGGAAGAAAAGCGGCGGCAGGAGGAAGAAGCAAGACTTGCCGAGCAGCAGCGTATCGAGGAGGCAAGACGTGCCGAGCTGGAACGTATACGCCTCGAAAAAGAAGAGGAAGAACGCAGAGTCCAGGAAATGCTGGAGAAAAAACGCGCTGAGCAGGAAGCCGAGGAGCGGGAACGTCAGCGACTGGAAGAAGAGCGGCTTGCCCGTCTTGAAGAGATACGTCTCCGTGAGGAAGAAGCCCGCCTGAAGCGGGAGGAAGAAGAACGTATCGCTGCCGAGCGTGAGCGTATCAGACAGAATAAGGAAATGGCCCGTAACGAGCTGGGCGGGGCTGAAGGCCTTGACGAGGAAACTCTCAATAATCAGAAGAGTGAAGACGAGCTTGAAAAGCAGGCTTACAGTGAGGTCACCGAAGAGGAGATCGAGGAAGCTAAAGCTGAGCTTGAAGAACACGGCGAGGATGAAGCCTTCGAAGATCCGAGAGCTGTTGCGGCACGTAAAAAGCTTGAACAACAGCGCCTGGAAAAGGAAAGGGCAGAAAAGGAACATGCTGCACGTCTCAAGGCGGAAAGAAAACGCATCGAGAGCAAGCCGTTCAGAGAGATCTACCGCGAATATTCGTGGAATCCTATATACGTTATCATAAGGCTCATACGGCATTTCCTTGCCGTTGTGCTGGGAATAGTGCCTGAGGATACTGACAATCCGAGGTACAAACAGATCCTTGCTGACAAGAAGAATAAAAGGGAACTCAAGGAGCGCGAAAAGCAGGAGCGTCACGACATGGAGGTGTACTACAAAAAGTATGCCCGAAGTGCAAAGTACGATCTTATGCGTTTTATCGGCGATATGAAGTTCAAGCGTAAAAAGCGCATAGCTGACAGGAATAAACCTAAGCCTGCCTATACTCCGCCTGTAAGAACTCCTGAGGAGCAGAAGGCTATCGATACTGAGATGAGACGCCTGTACAGAGAGTATCACGTAAGCGTTCCAAAGAAGCTTGTACGTGCTGTTGAGACTCGCAGAAAGGAAAAACAGGAACTTGAGAAGAGTATCCGCGAAAGCGAAGCAAGTATCCGCAGTGAGGATATCGATAAAGCCGAAAAGGATGACAGCGTAAACAGGATCTCGAATATCATTGTTGCTGTTATCACGGTGATTGCACTTATATTCGTTATCTATGTAATGGTATGCTCATCAAGGGGCAAAGCTGTGAATGTCTTCGGCAAAAGTATTCTGAAGGTCGTTACAGGAAGTATGGAGCCCTCGATCCACGTGGGTGACTATATCGTAGTCGAAAAGACCGATTCCGATAACCTTATGAAAGACGATATAATCTCATTCTACTCGGAACAGAGCGATATACGCGGACTTCTTGTAACTCACAGGATAGTTGGCAGGGCTGACGACGGAAGCTATATTACAAAGGGCGATGCCAACCCTGTTTCCGATACTGTCACTGTTCAGAAGGACAAGATAGTCGGAAAATACAAGGGCAAGGCAAGGTTCTTTATCTGGGTCAGCAGCTTTATGAATGTGAAGAAGATACTTCTGCTGTTGGTCGTGATACCGATACTGATCGTGTCAATATATGAAGCAAAGACCGTAGTTAAGCTTGGCAGAGAGATCACAGAGAAGGAGAAGATGACTCCCGAGGAAAAGCGTGAGGCTGCTATGCGCGCGGCTATCGAAAAGGAGAAGAAACGTCTTGAAGAGATGGGATATACTCCCGAAAATGAGGTGAATACGAGTGAATCAAGAGAAACTGATGAAAAGGAGAATGATTAGAGCGATCATACTCTTTCTGATAACCTTCGTAGCTCTGATTGTATTCATCGCACTCTACATTGACGAAACAAAAAGAGTTCAGGAAACATACCGCAAGCAATACAAGACAAATCTTATAAAGGTCTCGCAGGATATAGACTCCTATACTAACGGAGAAGGCGATCTGGAGCTGAGATATATGCGTATCGTCAACGATATGAGTGCAGCAAATGCGTTCAAGTTCCTTATAGACTCTCCCGAGGAAGAAAAAAGAACTATTAATGAGATCACTACATGTCTTATGAAGTATCCCGAACAGATGAAGGAAAAGCTGGGAGATATGAAAAATGCTCTTGATGACATCATTGAAGATCTTGACAAGGGATATGACGAGACTCAGAAAGTGGTCGATTCAGTTGACAAAAAAGGATTTTAATGCAGAGGAGGTTTTATCATGGGCGAAAAAAGACGTCTGAAAAAAGAAATAAAGCTCTGCATGAGCACTATCAAGGAGATCGAGCGAAAGCGTTCGCGTTCGCAGTCTGCGCTGGTTCAGGCTATCCTTTTGCAGGAACAGCCTGATGAAACGGATGTAGAGTGGTTCAATAAGTACACAGGCGAGATAACCGCCTGCCGTAATCACATGATAGAGCTTCAGAAGAAGCTGAGATCTCTCGGGTAACAACTAAGGACGTTCCATAAAAATGGGACGTCCTTTTTTATTATATATCACTCTCTCCTTCGGGGTGTGGAAAAAATGTAGTGTTTGGCAAGAAATATACTACAAGTAATAAGAAGAACGGAAAAATGTTTCGAGATCTGAAATAAATATACAAGCCGTAAATAATTCTGTTAAAAAACAGGGAATAAATTGTTCATATTTAGTTGTAACAAATAACAAAACATTGTTGGGAAAGTTTGTGACATCATCTGAAATATTACTTCTTGATTCAAAAAATAAAAGTTATTTATTGACAAAAAGCAAGTTGAAAGTTATAATAAATCATACGATAACAACAGAATAATTGTGAAGTGAATAGATATAAATTAAATCTATTACATATGCGCGTTTCTGTATCGAGAGAGGTGAAGCTTTTGAAAACCAAGAATAAAAACAGGATATTTTCACTTGTACTTTCAGCTATGCTGAGTATCGAGCAGATCGCATTTGCAATGCCTACGATGTCAAAGGCAGCCTCATCTGCCAAGGAAAGTTCTTCGGTTCATTTCCCCGCCGTTTCAACAGATGGAGTGGCAGCGAACCTTAATCACGAAGATTCGCTTTTTGATAACGGTGACGGAACTTATACTTTTACATCGGTAATAAGCGCTGATTATACGTATTTAGATGTCAGTGAGAGCAGATTGAAAAGTAAAAGCAATTATTATGAACTAAAGAAGCCCGGTAAATACCTCATAGAACTGTGGGGCGGCGACGGCGGCGACGGAAGCTCCCTTTTCCCTGTTAGTTTCCTTGCAGGAAAAGGCGGTCAGGGCGGTTTTTGTTTACGGAACGCTTAATGTTACGCAAGAAGATGTAAATGCCGGCAAAAAGCTTTACTACGAAGTAGGCAGTAAGGGTGCAAGCCAGACAAGAAGCGTTACAGGCGGCGGTACCGACGGTCTCGGCGGAGGCGCAGGCGATATAGCAGTATTCTCCGTCGGTGCAGGCGGCGGTTATTCAGCCGTTTACCTGCTGGATGGAAATGAAACCATTTCTGACAATTCCAGAGATAATCCTGAAAAAGTATTGATGATCGCCGGCGGAGGCGGAGGCGGAGGCGCAGGTGCTGCACTTCACAGTCTCAATTTCCTGAGTACGATTTTCGGCGGCGAAGGAAAAGCCAACGGCGGTGACGGCGGCTACGAGAACAGCCAACTGATAGCTACGCCATCCATCGGAATGTTCAATTCAGGAAAATACTATTCAGGTGAGGACGGTTCTTCATCGGGTACAAAGGGTGCTTACGTCGGACAAGGCGGCACGGACAGACCCGGAGAAGTCGTATCGAGCTTCATAGGTTTCCTTGAAGGTTCATCTTTCCCGAATGACTGGCAGAAAACATACCACGCCGAGCTTGAGCGCGGCGCAGGCGGTGCCGGAAACTTCCGAGGCGGCGGCGGCGGCGCAGGTTTTGCAGGCGGCAGCGGCGGCTTGCAGAACGAACCTCTTGACGCACGAAATGTCGGAGGCGGCGGCGGTTCATCTTACATAGGTTCTTATGGAGGTTTTACCCCGTTTGCTAAGCCTGAAAATACTGATTACTTCATCGGAAGGGACGGCAACGACAACGCTGATGTCGGCGGAGCAGTAGTTATCACCTATATGTCGGAATCATCGAATTACGATTACCTTAATAACGTAAAGATCTCAGCCGACATTTCCAAATACTTTGACATTGTTCCCGATGGTACCAAGTGTGTTAATAAGATCGGAAACAGTAATCAGACTTTAACAGGCGATGACTTCAAAATAGAAGATGACAAGATAAATATTACAGGTTCTGTAGAGCCTATAAGCAATGGCTTGAGAAGGGGACAGCCTCAGAATACACTTACACTTACCCTTAAATTAAAGCCTAAGGAAGGTTTCGCAGGCGGAAATGACGTGCCGATATTTGATACAACAGATGGTATGGCGTTTACGTGTACAGAAAATAAAGCGGAACCTGATAAGACCTGTACTTTCCTTGAGACGAATAGTGATTCATACAGTGTTTCACATGTAAATGTGCCGTTCAATTACAAGGTTGAGGCTAATTCCTTTACATGGGATAAAGTTACCGCAGAAAACAACGGTACACCTTACAGTGCAGCAAACATAATTAAATCAGCAGATACCTCTCCAAATGCTTTTACTGATTCGATAGCCCCTGTTTATGTTGCATATGAAAAACAGAGTACAGAGGTTACCGCAGCTCAGTATGAAGCAGATGCAGGCACAAAGGGTGTTTACAGGTATGATGTTGTATTGGAGGTAACCCCCTTAACCGACGGTAATAATTCAGTCGGTACAGCCAATACTAATCCGACCAGACTCAGAGCAAAGTCTATTGTTGAGGTAATTGAAGGAACGCCAATTGACGGTTTTACCGTTAAGGCAAAGAAATCCCTTGATTACAATGATAACAATACAGCAGACGATACAACAGATGACACCTACGATTTTACTGTTGATCTTGACATCGAAAGTCAGGAAAACACAAATAAGACCTTCTATGTTTATGATCCGGTTGCCTATAACATAAAAAGTAATGCTAAAACCTCTATAACTCACGGAACGCGAAATAACAGCGAAGATAATGATAAATATCAGGATAACGCTATTTCTGTAAATCTTGAACCGGGATATTATTTTATAGAAGCTTGGGGAGCAGACGGCGGAAATAGTGGAAGACCGACAACAGCATCTTCGGGTATTGGTGGAAAAGGTGCGTATAAAAATGGATATATATATATATCTTCACCTAAAACTGCAACTGTCAGAGTAGGTATAAAAGGGTGGTCTGGCATAAACTTTTCAACATATCCTGATTCGGAAAACAGAGCGTTTGGTGGAGGGCATTCGCAGATTATTATTGATGATGATACTAAACTAATAGCTGGCGGTGGTGGAGGTGCTACTGTTCATGGATTTATGAATATAGGTTCTGTAAGTCATCCTGATGGTTATGATGCAGATACTCCTGACCATACAGCAGATACAAATTATGGCGAAACATCTGTCACAAATTATATACTTTGGGGCGATAAAACACGTACTCCAGGAAGAGGCGGAAAAAGTGAGGTAAAAGGACTTTATACTGACCCACTTCCGGATTATATCGATTCAACAACAAATGGAACTCTTCAACATGAGAGCTCAGGCAACGGTTCGGTAAGAATCACAAAGCTTGGTGTCAAAGGCGGTTATGGTTACGGCAGTGAGACTTCAAATATAGCAACTTCAAGTCAGGTTTCTGAAAATGAAAAAAATTGGAAAAGTGCTATCGAAGACAGCTATAAGATCAATGGCTTTACCCTTGAAGAAGATTTTTCACAGTATTTCAAAATAGACGATGCAGGTGGCGGAAATGCATCTGGTCAGAAAGTAACATATAATGTTAATCTGACAAATGCAATTAAAAATGGCTTGGTAGAAGATCAATTTCCACCGATTACGGGATTAAGCTATTCTGCCACAAGACGTACTTACCATTACAGTGTCGAAGGCAATGATTCATACACTGTAAAGCTCAAACGGAAAGACAATTTAGTCGGCGGTAATGACATACCGCTGCTGAATGTAGCAAAAGTAGATGAAGCAAATGCAACAGAAGGTTACATGGATGCTACAACGGGTACAGAAGTATCAATAAGTCATAGCGGCACAACACCAGATACGAACGATGATACTGTTTATGTAAAGCGTAATGACGGTACCGATTGGGCTAATGTGAAGATCAAGGATATAGTCAATATAAACCCCGAGCCTTCACAGGTAATAGTCAATTATAACGGCACCGTTACACCAGAAGACGTATACGGTAAGATATCATTCTCTGACGGCATATACGAATTTGTTGAAAATAAAACCAAAGTCGTGGCAGATGAGCATTACATCAAGGACGGTATGTGTTCTGTTGTGGGCGCTGTTACACCAAGTCCCGCAGAAAAGGCAGTGTACATCGCACCTGTTGAGGAATACAAGGAAGCAGT
>SFMO01000041.1 GCA_004554385.1 Ruminococcus flavefaciens | reverse complement strand
GAACAAACGTGTGCTAAAATAGCATTAACCAAACAAGAACGTTCATTCTATACATACGTAGTAAGCCTTCCGCCAGAAAGGAAAACGCATGAAGAGAGTGAATGGACATCATAGGCAAAACGATACGAGCGTTCTTGAGTTGGATACGCCGATACAGAACTATAAGGAGGCATATGGTCAGGAAGCATACGAACAGGCGACATCGTTTTATGAGTCTGAGGAATGGAAGAAGGTCGAGCGAGACCAACTGAATTCTGACAGGCGATATTATGAGAACAGAAGGGCTTGCAGTCTTGAAGAATACAACGAGTGGGAAAGTGCAGAAGCGAGAAAACATCGCTTTCAGGATACACCTTCTGTTGTACTCAGCGCTGAAAGGAAAGTCACAAACGGATTTGATGATCTATTTGATGATCCGGTTCTCAGGGAAGCGATGGAAGTTCTAACAGAGAAGCAGTACAGCGCTCTCTACTGCTCCTTCAAGAGTAGACTTGATACATATGAGATCGCAGAAAGAATGGGTACAACTGTGAGAGCAGTGCAGGATCTGCGCCGACGAGCATTGGACAAGCTTCGTGATGAATATATCTCGCTCTATGAAGAAGCTAAAGCCTTCGGTTATCCGGGATTAGTCAGCTACAACTATAAACGGATATTGGCATTGTTTGAACAGTGTAAGATCATCTTTATGCAAAAAGAATCGCCTGAGACCGCTATCCCCAATGGTTCTTCCAATAAAGATCCGGCGGCGTAAACATCTCCCCACAGTGTTGCTGTGGGGATTTTTCTTTACTGGTAAAAATTACTAATCGAATATATGTTTTTATTTTGCCGCTTGTGCATCTATACAAAGATTTGCTTCCCGATCGTTACAATCTTCGTTTTTTTCGTTTCCCATCGGTATATATATGGAGGCAATTTTCATCAATGCTCTGCTGAGACATTCGGCAGGGCGTTTTTTTAGTGCAAATATGTATGCTGCTATTAGGCAGGCAGCAAACAATAGGAGGTGGTAAAAATGTCTGACATAGTCGGTGTAAAATGTTCACACGGGTAATTATAATCAAAGGAGATGACACTTATAGGAAACGAATTAACGATCTACAACAGCGAGTACATTATGACAACTCCGCTGGAAAAACAGGAATACATCATCTACAAAATGATGTATCCGGGACTGTATATCCTTGCAGGCGCACCGAAGATAGGCAAGTCATGGTTAGCACTGGACTTGTGTATGTCGGTTGCAAACGGTGAGCAGTTTCTCAAGCACGATACGAATACAGGTCAGGTATTGTATCTCAGTCTTGAGGACAATCTTCTGCGCTTGCAGAACAGGATATATGAACTCACAGACGAACCTTGTGAGAATCTCAACTTCGCAATAGAAGCACAATCAATAGGCAACGGTCTTGAAGAAGAACTTGAAAAAAGTAAACAGGAACTTCCACATTTAAAAATTATTGTCATCGATACGTTGCAGAAGGTCAGATGCAACACCGATGTCAACTATGGCTCTGACTACAAAGAACTATCTGTGCTGAAAGCGCTTGCGGACAAGCTGAAAGTTGCAATACTTGTTGTGCACCATACGCGCAAGTGCTACGACAGTGATCCATTCAATATGGTGTCGGGTTCGACAGGTATCATCGGAAGTGTTGACGGTATCATGGTTATGATCGAAGAGCGTCGCGGAAGTGGTAAAGCTAAACTGCACTGCGCAGGTCGTGACATCGAACACCTTGAATTGAACTTGGAGTTTGCAAATCACAGGTGGAATGTTGTTGATGTTGTTCCTGAGCACAAGCCGGACCTTTTCTCTTTCGCAATACATGATTTGATGGTTGACGAAAAACGTTTCACAGGTTCTGCTACTGAACTCTGCAAGCTGATGTACAAACGCTTCGGTCGTGAGTATGCTCCGAACTGGATGACGAGAAATCTTGTTCAGCACACCGATGAATTAAAAGTATACGGTGTGCAATTCAGTATGCGAAGAAGTCATGGCTCACGAATACTTGAACTCGTTTATGACCAGTCGGGTGACAGTAAAAATGGAAGCCTGCTGTGGGTAGAAATTGCTGACCATACCGACACCCGAAGTTCAGAAAACGTCTATTTGCCTTTGTTTGAGGCGGGTGACGGTAAAACTGAGGGTGACGGCATTTGTGGTTCAGGGTGACGGTATACTCACGCACAAAAGCACCCGTTTTTGCCGCCGATACAGAAATCGGGTAGTTATCCCACCTATGCCCACAAAAGCGATTGTGGTGCAACGTGGAGCGAGTGTGGCGAATAAAACAGTAATGAATCGTTACGGAATTATTCGCAGAGGGCAGAAGCAGTGGCTGGGGTCGAAAAATCAACCCTACTGGGTTGGCAAGCATAGCAGCTGGCATTCCGCCTGCCGCCTTTGCTTGTCGGGCAGAAGCCCGAACCCACTTCAATTCATAGGCATACACCAACAAAAGTCAGGAGGTAGATAACATCAGAAAACGAAATACGACAATAGCGATACGCTGCACAGATGAAGAAAGCAGACGTATCCATGAGCTCGCTGATAAGCACGGCTTGAAGCTGAATGACTTCGTAATGCGGTGCACACTCGGCAAGAAAATCGTTGTTGCCAACGGCATCGATGAGATAGTCCGGCAGCAGAAAGCTATCGGACGAAACCTGAATCAGATAGCTACACTTGCAAACATGGACAGGCTGACCGCCGTGAACTTTCAGCCGCTCCTCGACGAGTACAGGAAGGTCACGGAGATGATAGGTCAGCTTCTGAGGGAGGTGAAGTAGTGGCGACGGTCACTGCGATAAGCACCAAGGGCGGTGGCGGCGGCAAGAAAAGTCTCGACTACATCTGCCGCGACGATAAGACTGAGAATAAAAAGTTCGTGACGGCTCTCAACTGTTCGCTGCCGACTGCCTACCAAGAGTTCAAAAATACAAGGGAAATGTACGACAAGACTGACGGAATAAAATATTATCACTTCGTTCAGTCACATCCGAGCGGCTACAGTATAGCTCCTGAGCTTGCACATAAGATAGCAGTCGAGTTTGCGGAGCGTGCCTTCCCCGGTCACGAAGTTGTAGTGGCAACTCACACCGACGCAGACCACATACACTCGGTGCGCCCGGAAAGGGCATAAAGAAAAGTAGAATAGAAAGGAACTACCCTGCAAAACAGCGCAGGACACAGCCGTTCTAACCGAAAGGCGAAAGCTGACACGGGAACATAGCACGAACGGAAAGCGGTAAGTTACTCAAAG
>SFMO01000040.1 GCA_004554385.1 Ruminococcus flavefaciens | reverse complement strand
GATCTCATCAGATAGCTTTAATGCTTCTTCTTTGAATTCTTTACTGTACTTCATAGTCGTTTTCCCTTTCCGGTTTTATTATTTTTATTCTACCAGATTTTTGGGTGTTTGTCGACTGCTCTTTCAGTATAACACTTCATTATTTGTAAAATTATCGTATATAGCATTTTATGGCAAATAGGATAAGGACTCTTAGGTGCTTTTTCGTTCGTCACAGGATACAGCAAGAGCGAGCTGCCGAAACAACTCGCCCTGCTGATTATTCGTCCTCATCGCTGCACTCGTCAAGTCCGTGAAGTAGCTGAATGTATACGCACTCTGCTCGGTCACGCTTCTCGCCCTCGGCGGTCATCATCATTTCAAGGAAATATGCTTTTGCTTCTTCATAGTCCGTCCAGACCTCACGTCTGCCGTTGCATATGGTAGTGACCTTGCGTGATCTCGGCATCGCCAATTCGGGTATTGCTAACATTTGAAGCACCTCCAATTTCATAGTAACAATATTATAGCCTACAATGATTTCGGAGTCCAGCATATTGGAATAATTGTAATAATTATTGTGCAGTGCGCAGCAATATCACATTTTTTCTCAGTGCAATACGCCTATTATTCAAGGTCATTCCGCTTACGCTTCTGCTGTTGTCCTCGGCTCTGTTCATGGCGGAGATATTCCTCTATGGTTCTCGTTGCTTCGGACAGCTCACGGGACTTCTTATCCGCCTGATTGTATTCTGTATTTTTCTTCGACAGCTTTTTCTGCAAAGATGCGATATGCTTTTCAAGATTTTCGACTTTCGGAATATTGCCTGACGGGTAAAGCTCCAAAACCTGTTTGCAGGTTTCGTGATATTCGGCAATATCGCCGCCGTGTTCCTTGCGGTACTTCTTTTCCTCCCGACCGCTGAGTGCTTTCAGTTCCTCTCCGATATGCTTGACCTTGCGATATTTTTTCAGCACTTTGAGTTTTTCTTGCAAATCTTTGATCTGTGCGTTCAGGTCATTCAGCTCACCGACAAGATGCGCCCTTTCAATAAATGCCGCCATCGCAGCACCACGAACCTGATCCGGCTCAACGCCGTATGCAGTGATGATGTTTTTGGCGATGCTGGCAACTTTCATATTGCCACGGTCGATAGCATCACGGACAAACTTGTTCTCCTCAGCTTTCGGAGTGATTTGTCTGACTTTGATTCTCGGAACATATATCATACCGCCCTGATACTGTGCGATACGCCCCTTGATCTGCTCGGTTTCATAGTACCAGCCCAGCGTTCGGCTTCGGGTGAACTTCGCTCTCGGATTGCGTTCCTTTTGCTCTGCAAGCATAAATTTCAGGTCGATCTTGTGGTCGGGGTTATACTCGACAAGCACTCCGAAATCAGCACACTTCCGCAGGAAGTCCTCAAAGTTTTCGCTGACCTTGATAGCCTGATCTATCGTGAATTTCAGCTTTGCCTTCCACGATAATCCCTGACGGCTCATGTCCCACTCCCAATGTTTCTTTCCTTTGCCCATTTCGGGGTGTTCTATCACAGACAGATTATTCTCCCTGCAAAGCTCGTCCGAGATACGGCGCACCTCAGCCCACGCACGGTCTTTTTTCTTGCCCTGATTATGCTCGGTTTCAAAGGTTCTTCCAGTGATAAAATTCGTATTATTCACGATGATATGAGCGTGGCAATGTTGGCGGTCGGTATGTATTGCAATGACATACTGGTACTGTTCCTGCAACAACCTATGACACAATTCCTGCGCTATCTCCATAGCCTTTTCGGGGGTGACTTCGTTGGGGGCGAAAGACTGGATTATGTGCTGTGCTTTGGTGGTGCTTCGACTACTTTCGAAACGTTCTCTGACGGCTCTGAATTGTTCTGCTGCTCGGACGGGGTCTGTCTCGCACATAAAAGACTCGACAAGCGAATGACCTCTGGTCTTATTCCCGTCCACGATGTATTCAAGTGATCCGCACACTGAGTCGCTGATCGAATGTAGCTTAGTAACTGCCAAATCGCATTCACACTCTCTTTCGTAGTAGTTATATCTTCCTCATAAACCCGTCCTGTTTTATTGGCACGTCGGGCTATCTGATTCACATTGGTGGATAAGGCTCTGACCGCCCCGATAATGCCGTTCATGTCACTCTGATCCATCATCAGAACATAATGCGCCTTTGCGCACTCACGGACATAGCTGGACTTCTTCACATGAAGCAACTCCGCCTGCCTGCAAATATGCTCCCATTCGGTATCATTGAAGCGGATGTTGAGGGTATGATTACGGCACTGACCTCTGCCGTCAAGATACTCCTGCTCGTCTGCGGTAAGGTCATTCGGGCTGACCTCAGAGAGAGCCTTGTCAAGCTCCTCACGCATACCGTCACGGGTATAATTGAGCGCAAGCTCCTCACTGTCCTTGTGACCGTAGTCACGCTTGTAATTTTTCTCTGCTTTTGTCATAAATCTTTCCTTTCGTTCTCGACCGCATCAGCGGTCTTTTTTATTATAGGGGTCTTAGGGGAAATTTTCCCCTGACAAGCATCGTGATAAAGTCCCGTTTCTCCGAAACGTGGCGCATATCACCGTGCTTGCGAACTGAGAGTGCCGATTTTGCATCGGCACGGCTTTTACCGCCTTTCGGCGGTTTTCTCGCTGTCATGGCGAGAATTGGAGCGCCAGCGACTTTCTCTTTTTTATGCCGCCGTTTTGGTCGGCGGTCATATCGCTCACGCTCCGCCGTGATGCCCTCGCTCGTTCACGATATTATTGTAATAAACCTCGGCGCAGTTATTGCGCAATTTGGGCGGCAGTCTGATGAAAATACCTCTCATATATCAATACCAAAATATGAGCCGTATCGTTAAGTATCTGCGCTGAAAATTTCGGAAAATATGCGACAGGATATTTGTGCATAACGGAGATTATTCCGCCAACACTTAACGAATGCCGTTTTTTATTGGTAATGATATGTAGAAGGCTGTGACCTCCACGGCGAAAACACCCTCCACTATACAACCGGAGTTTTTGGACTTTTGGGCATGATTTTCTGAAAAGTTTACAGTTTGTTCATGGCGGTTCTCCCTATCGCCTAAATTCAACAGCGGAAAACTATTTATTATGCCAATAAATTTGTAAGGATCAGAGTGAAGCATTCCGTTCCGCTGACGGTCTGCCTGACGCTCTCCGCAGGAACATTCCCCATAATAATTACTGCTCCTGACACAATGCTGACGGCAGGTGCATTGTCGGTAAATCATACAGAAAAATACAGTTTGATTTAGGCATAACGGAGAACGTTTCAATTTCGGGCAAAAAATTTCTCGAAATCATTGTCCCAAACGGAATTTCCTCGGTAGTAAGGTGAGAGATGTTTTTAGGTCATCGCCGTAAGACACCCATTTGTAAACATTCTGTGAACTTTTCAGAAAAATCGTCCCACTTTTTCAAATTTCACGGTAGATATATGGAGGGTAATTTACAACGCCCTCAGATAAGGTGCGGGATTAGAATAATTGCTCCGCCGTAGCTGCCGTAAAATGCCCGGTGAAAATACACTGGTTTGGTTCTGCGATCAACCGAAAGTTCATGCGCAATTGCGGCTGGTAATTGGCTTCATTGCGCGCTATAATTGATGTATGAGGATAAGTCCTCAGCAGATACAAAACAGGAAGAGAACAAAACGGAAGGAGATGAGATCTATGCTTAGCTATGAAGAACAGACAAAGATACTTCTCGCCAGGCGTGATGCTTTGGAGAAGCGTATGCGTGAGGACGGCGCTGAGATCGACAAGATCAATGCAAAGCTCAATGAGATGCAGCTCGCAAGGGTGCGTGATACGTTCGGGCTGGACCAGAAGGCGTTCTTTGAACTTATCACTCAGCACCCTGAGAAGCTACTTGAGCTTACGGCTCATGGTACTGCCGAGAGCGATACAGATACAGCTCAGGACAGTGATGAGATGGACGATCAGACTTCGTTCTTTGACAAGAAGTCTAACCACTATTCGGAAACATAATTCCGATACAAAAACATGGCTGTGATATGGGACGGCGGCAATGCCGTTCCGCACGGCTTCAACAATAAGACAACAAACACAATAGAGGGGCAGATAGAGAAAGCGATCCCCTCGCTCTATAAGCGTAGAGAAAGACAAGCTAAAGGAGAATAAAGCTATGAGAAGAAACAAACAGGAAATTATCGACCAGATCCTCGACCTGCTGACTGAGCTTATCGAGGATGAGTCTGCCGAGAAGCAGGAGAAAGTTCAGCCTATGGAAATGCTCACCATTAAGGAGTGTACCAAGACTGTAAAGGGACTGTCTGAGCATACCGTCCGCAAGCTGGTAACGCAGGGAAAGGTGCATTACATCCGCACGGGTGAAGGCAAGTGCGGAAAGATTCTGATCAGCAAGAAGTCCCTTCTTGACTATCTGAACGGTGCAGCCTGAGAAAGAAAAATGGTATGCTTTGGCAATGCGCACGAAAAAGAAAGCCTTTGCCAGAGCATACCTATTAAAATGTAGAATTACAAAAAGAAACACTAAAAGAGTAGTGACAACAAAAGCGAATCATGGTATAATTATACTACGATATATTCGCTGTCGGAACGGAGGTTTTATGTTTAAGACAGTGAACACCGTCACAATCAGAAAGGTGGCGGTCAGATGAATATTCAGGAACGAAGAAACAAAGACGGGAAGATCACTTCCTACCGCATCAGGGTGTTCGATCACCGTGATACACAGACCGGCAGACAGGTTTTCAGAACACTGTCAGTCAAATACGATCACGACAAGACCGAAGCGTGGAACAGGAAGAACGCTGAGAAGCAAGGTATAATCTTTGAGAAACAGGTCGAGGAGCAGACTGCAAGCGACTCCCATATCACCTTTGATAACTACTGCGATTATGCGATCGGTATCAAGGAGAAGGCAGGACTTTCGCCGTCAACAGTATACAGTTACTCAGGTTATCGCAAAAGAGTTGCTCCTTACATCGGACATATCCAGCTCAAACAGCTTACCCCTGCGGCGATCAACAAGGCTTATTCTGATATGCTCAGTACAGGCGTGTCAAAGGCGACGGTCTATCAATATCACCTGTTCATCCATTCAATGCTTGCAATGGCATTCAAGGAAAACCTGATCCCACGCAACTATGCAAGCGCAGCAACTCCGCCCAAGCGTGACCAGAAGGAAGTTGAGGCTCTCTCGGAAGATGACATCAACGCATTTTTCAACGCTCTTTACGCTGACAAGAAGCATTATATGTATCAGGTCATGTTCAGTGTGATGCTTGCGACTGGATGCCGTATCGGTGAAATCTGCGCTCTTACATGGGAGAACATAGACTTTGAGAATAACCGTATTCATATCTGCAAGCACTTTATCGTTGACAAGACAGGTTCTCATATTCATGACGGCTGCAAGACAAATGCAGGTGACCGCTGGCTCACTATGGACACAAGCATCATGGAAATGCTCAGAGAGTACAAGGCTTACTATGAAGAAACGGCTGAGAAGTACGGCAGCAAGTGGAATTATGAGGATAACGCAGTTTTCTTTTCTCAGAAGAAATACGGCACATTCCTCAATCCTGCGACAGCGAGAAGCTGGCTCAACAGTTTTACAGCGAAGAACGGTCTTCCGAGGATACATCCGCATATGTTCCGTCATACATCGGTGAGCTTGCAGTTGCAGGCAGGTATCAGCATTGCAGACGCAGCCAAGCGAGCAGGTCATGCACGCCCTGATGTGACACTGAGGATTTACTCACACACACTCAAGAAAAACGATCTGCACTGCTGTGAGGCGGTTACGAAAGCAATGCCGAAAATGCCAAAGCGTGAAGCGGTGTGACTGGATACTACAAGATGCGTGAAGCCTATCTTGTTGTATCTTGAAGTATCGTAAAAGTTGACCGAATGTTGACCAAAGCGATATGTTGACCGCTGAAATCAGCCGAAAACATCGTATTTTCGCAGTGAGGGTTGAAATTTCACGGTTAATGTGTTATAATACAAGTATAATTTCCGCGTAAAGACGCATTTAGGAGGATGTCTATGAAGGTAAGATTTCACCTGCCTGATTTCGCAAGAATGTTCAAATTCAACGTTGTATTTCTCACTATGCTCGAAAACAGCCCTGAGCTCTTCCGCGAGGGTGTTGAGATAGCTTCTATATACGGCGTATTTCCGCCTTCACTCTGGAACGGCGGACGTGTTGTACACGGAATGTGCCAGAAGGACTTCGTAAAGGGAGTCACAGGCTACTTCAATAAAAAGGGTATACCTCTCCGATTTACTTTCACAAATCCAATGATAGAAAAAAAGCACCTCAGTGACGAGTTCTGCAACATGGTTATGCACGTTGCAGACAATGGCATGAATGAATGTATCGTCATGTCTCCTGTCCTTGAGGATTACATAAGAAAGACCTACCCGAGCTATAAGCTGACAAGCTCAACCTGCAAGCGTATCACCGAGCCCGAGGCTCTTTACAGCGAGGTCTGTAAGGACTACCACATTGTGGTGCTTGACTATGACCTAAACAATAAATTCGATATACTTGAAAAAATACCAGACAAGAGCAAATGCGAGATACTGGTAAATGCCTGCTGTAACCCGGGCTGTGCTAACCGCTCTCTCCACTATCAGACCATTGGTCTTGAGCAGATAGCCTACGCAAATCACGTAAGGAAATACCCTAACGTGCCCTTTGATTCAGCAAAGTTTGCCGCTTCTCACCCTGAGGCAAAAGCTATATTCGAATGCAAGTGCGAACACAGAAGTCTCTTTGACGTTAAGGACCTCAGCAATCATATCACTCCCGATGACATCTGGAACAAGTATGTGCCTATGGGCTTCAATCAGTTCAAGATAGAGGGACGTACATTCGATATGTTCAACCTTATGGAGCATTATCTCTACTACATGGTTAAGCCCGAATGTATAGACAAGGCTCGGCTTATATTCCTCAGAAATCTCAGCCTCAACGGAGCTATCATAGTCCCCGATCAGGCTGTATAATGTTAAACAGCATAAAAAAGCTCCGCGTTTGCGGAGCTTTTCTCTGTCTGAGCATATTTTATCTGAGTATTCTTCTGAGTTCGGAAAAATCCGCACCATTGTGCTTCTGCTGAGCCACATCAACGAGCTTCATGGATACTGCCTTGTACATACTCCTGTCAGTGTCGCTGTCCATGCACTCGAGGTGTTTTCTCACCATGCCGATGTCGTTGCACTCCACAGGTCCTGACAGAGCCTCTACAGGTCCCAGGGCAAGGATGCGCTTGATATTATTCATTATCAGCGGCTGAAAAGCCTTCAGCGCCTCCACCTGCGAGAAGCCGCACTTCTCCATAAGGGCAAGGCTCTCTGCGGCAAGTGCGCAGACGAGATTGCTTGAGATAGCACAGGCTGCATTATACTGAGCTTTGCTGTCGCTTGAGATTATCTTTGTTCCATTGCCCATTCGGCGGAACAGCTCGACCCAAACCGTTATGAACTCGTCACTGCCTTCAATGCAGAAGAAAGCCTTTCCAAGCTCCTTGAACGAGTCATACTTGCTTGTGATCGGGAAAAGAGGGTGGATGGAGAATCCGCTTGCACCATATCGTGCAATATCAGGAAACGCTTCCGAAACGGACATAGCTCCGCTGCAGTGGCATATCTGCTTTCCGCCAATGCCAACAGCCTTTACCTGTTCGTACACCTCTTTGATAGCGCTGTCGGGCACAGTCAGAAAAATAACATCGCTGTCTCCGACCAGATCCGCAATACTTTCGTATACGCGGCTTTTTGTGAATTTTGCAGCCTCAGTAGACGACCGCAAAGACCTGCTGAAAAATCCGGTGATAAATATCCCGTTCTCAGCAAGGTACCTTCCGAGGGAAAATCCAACTTTCCCAGCACCTATAAATCCAATTTTCATTTTAATATCCTCCTGTAACCCCGATTTGGTTACTTTTACACATTATATCATAGCATTTTAAAAAATACAAGCATTTTTACGGCATTTATCGCAATATTTTGATATAAAAAAACTAATAAAACATTTTTTATTCACAAACCCAAAATTACGGAAAAATCAATCCTCATTTTTTACCCTGTAAGGTGCATAAATTTGAGTTGTTTTATGCACAATAACAATTTCTTAATATATTCATTCAGCTGTCTTATATTGCATTTCGTTATAAAATATGTTATCATTGTCACAGCCACGAAAACTACGGCAGCATGTCAATAAAATGTCATTTAAGGATTATTTAATAATTCCCATGCTATGATATGATCACAGAAAGCGAGGGATGGGTTATGTATCTTAGAATACTAAAAAAAGACCTTAAACGTAAAAAGACCATGAACGTCATACTTCTGCTGTTCATCATTCTTGCAACTATGTTTGCAGCCAGCAGTGTGAGCAATATCGTTTCCGTCATAGGCGGACTCGATTATTACTTTGAAAAGGCTGATCTCAGCGATCACTTTGTTATCACTCTCAACGGAAACAGTGACGATATTGAGGAACACCTCAAAAACATCTCAAACGTCAGGGATTACCGCCGCGAGGATCAGCTGTTTTTCAACGACATCAGCCTTACAAAAAACGGAAAAAAGCTTGCCGATTTTCCAAATACGGGATTGATACTTGACATTGGCAATGCAAAGCTCAATTACTTCGACAAGGAAAACGAGATACTAAAGAAAGTACCCGAGGGATATGCGTACTTCACAGGTTCATTAACAAGCGGCATCGAGATCGCCCCTGACGAAGAATTTCAGCTTAAACTGGGCGACACCGAACTGACGTTAAAATACAAAGGATTGGCAAAGGACGCCTTTCTCGGCTCTGAAATGTTTTCTAATCCGCGTATAATAATCAATAATGCAGACTATGAGAAATACCTTGCAGACGAAAGTGTCTCTGCAAATAACCAAAGCTCCGTTTTCTATATCAACGGTTATGATAAGAAGGCTCTGGAATCTGACCTTTCAGACATTCCTGAAGCGCAGTTCAACAAGGGTATAAACATTGTCAGATGAAGTGTTATACTGAAAGAGCAGTCGACAAACACCCAAAAATCTGGTAGAATAAAAATAATAAAACCGGAAAGGGAAAACGACTATGAAGTACAGTAAAGAATTCAAAGAAGAAGCATTAAAGCTATCTGATGAGATCG
>SFMO01000039.1 GCA_004554385.1 Ruminococcus flavefaciens | reverse complement strand
CTTCTGTATTCTTACCGACAGCTACCGCCCATTCCTTGAATTCATCAGCATTGTAATTCAGATACTCACGATGATTTGAAGGCATATGCTCAGGCTTGACTACGGGCTGAATGCTGTACTTTTCAAGCCTTTTGTGTGAAGTCATACGACTTCCCTTGAAATACACCTCAACAAGATCTTTTGTCAGTCTGATCTGTACCTGTTCGCCGATCAGATCGAACGGAACGGAATACTTGTTGATGCCGTCAGAGATCAGATAGTCATTACCGACTGTTTGTTGTCTCCACACTGAAGGCTCGTAGGGGCGCGTCGGAAGCGGAAGCATGAATTCCTTCTCTTCTGCGAGATAGGCTTCTCTGCGGCTGCCGGGTCGCTTCTGGAAAGGCTTTGTATTGATGACTTCAAGTTTTTCGGCAACAGCCTCTCTTACTTCTGAAAATGAGAAGAACTTGCGTTCACGCAAAGCAGCGGTTATCCAGGTAGTCGAAAAACCTACCGAGCGCTCTACCAGACCTTTGTCCTGCGGTTTACGCACACGGGCAGGAACGATAGCTGTGCCATAATACTCAGCAAGTTCGCGGTAACTCTCGTTCAGCTGTGTTTCATAACGTGTGTTAGCAGTAACGCCCGTCTTAAGGTTATCCGGAACAAGCACTCTTGTTACACCGCCGAAATACTCATAGGCATGAACATGGCACATCAGCCAGTTCTCCTGCTTCATATCAGTGCAGGCTTCGACGTACAGATAGCTGCTGCAGGGCAAAGCCGCAACAAAAAGATACGCCTTGTACTCCTCGCCGGTTATGCTGTCAAAGTATGGTATCGTGCCGCCGGCCCAATCCACCTGCATGGTATCTCCGGGCTTGTGAGTAACACGCATTGTCGCCTTAGTGATCCGAGCCCAGCGGCGATACTTATCACCAAACTGCGTGCTCATGTATGGCGTTTCGCCGTTAATGTAGGCTCTCTCACAGTATTCCTGCCAGAGCAGTGTCAGTGTAACACCCTTCTTTGAGAGTTCCTTGTGGATGTAGTTGAAGTCAATTACAGCATAAGGCGCAGGACTGCTGTTCCGCTTGCCACAGAACAACTCATCCAGCATTTCATTGGTCACATCGTCATCTAGCGGCCAGGTAATGTTCAACTCTGCTGCTCGGTCAAGCACAGCTCTGACCGTCTGGTGGGAACTTCTTACAGAGGATTCAATGCTCCGTTGACTGTACCCCTGTGAATGAAGCTCCAGGATTTTTCGATAGTTCGTCATATCCGAACCTCCTAATTTCAAGTCACACATTTCTGCGTGCTGTGAACATTATACAGGTTTCGGATAGGTGCGGTCAATGCGCCGGCAAGAGCGCGGTTCTGAGCGCGGCAAGGTGCGGTTTTAAGTCCGTGCAGCTGCGGTTCTGTGAGCGGCATATACATGTACATCGGTGTACTTTTTCAGACGCTCCATAAACAGGGCTACATCTTCCTCGTCCTGCCTGATCGTGGAGAACTTTTCTTCAAGCTCGGCAACTTCTGCGGACAACTCTTTCTGTTCGGTCTCGTACTTCGCTATCAGCTTCATCGCTACATCCTCCGAAACCTTGCCGAGGACTTTGTCCTCATAGATGTTCTGGATCAGCGTGTCAAGTTCCTGCAAACGAAATTTGCCCTCTGAAAGTTTCTTCGTGTCAACGGAATATTGCTCCTCGTGGTGTTTTGCTTTGCGAGCGAGGAATTCCGCCTTTGCCTTTTCTTCGTCCTCTACAACAAGCTGAGCGAGACTGCGAATATCTTCAAGCACGATACGTTCCATGTCTTTCATCTTGATGTAGTGGCTCGGACAATAGCGTTTTCCGTATTTCAGATATGATGTGCAGTTGAAGTTGTGACGATAGAACTCACGGGGACCGCCACGCTGATGACGGGTGTTGTTCCAACACAGCCGAACCTTATTACCACAATCCTGACAATAAATAAGTCCGCTGAGCTTAGCAACATAGCCGTCCGAGTTACGCTTGCCCTGCGACACCGACTGCTCCATCTCACGCACTCTGTCCCAAAGCTCCTGAGAAACAATTGCTTCGTGCGTATTCTTCACAACAATCATATCTTCCTCATCGTTCTTGATGACCTTATGATTCTTATAGCTGACCGTTCTTGTGCGGAGCTGAACAAGATGTCCGAGGTAGGTGTAGTTGTGAAGTATCTGCCTGACAGTTTCGGGACTCCACATATGCCTTGTTCTGCGAGGATTCGGCTTGCCGAGTTTTGCATAGTAGTAGTCCGAGGGAATCGGCACACCGTCCTCATTGAGCTTATCAGCAATGTGGTGTGGACTTATTCCACTTGCACGCATTTCAAAGATGTTACGGACGATAGGTGCTGCATCAGGATCGATCACAGGCAGGTGATTCGGATCATCGCCTTTTGTGTACCCGAACGGAGCGCAGGTCGTGCGGTACTTGCCAGCCTTTGCATTGGCTTCAATGAGCGCCTTGATCTTCTTACTCGTAGAAGCGGCGTGCCACTCATTGAATAAGTTGACGATTTGCATCATATCAAGTGCTGAGGTATCCTTGCTTGCGGTATCCACATTATCGTTGAGAGCGATGAAGCGGATATTATAACTCGGAAAAATGTAATCCACATATCTGCCGACTTCGATATAATTACGACCGAAACGGCTGAGGTCTTTGCAGATGATAAGATTTATCTTCCCCGACTGAGCATCGGACAGCAATCTCTGCACCGCAGGTCTGTCGAAGTCCGTACCGCTCCAACTATCATCGACGTAGGTATCGATGAGATTCCACCCCTGCTCTTTGACATACTTGGTGAGGATAAGTTTCTGGTTTTCTATTGACAGGGATTCGCCGGCTCTCATATCCTCCTGCGAGAGGCGGACGTAAATTCCTGCATTATAAATGGTCTGCTTTGCCATTATAACTCCTTTCAAATCAAAGCAGTACCATACCGACATCTTCAGTATAGCGCAAAATGCCGGTATAGTCAATGCCTTGCCGACAAAATTACGCCAGTGTTTCTTTTACGGCTCTTTCAAAGGCGAGCCTGCCGATCACTTCGTTGATATTTTTCTCTCCGACGAAGCGGCTGTGAACAATGTACTTCTTCCCGTCGATCTCATATTCCGAGACACGCTCAGGAAAGTCCTTGTACTTCTCGTTCAACTCATACATCTTTCCTGCCTTTTCTCTTTCTATGGCAGTATCATTTTTATTCATAGCGAATTTTACTCCTTTAGCTTCTCTGTCTCTATGCTTTAGAGTTGAGGGCTTCGCTTTCTGTCTTTCACCCTCATAATAGCCGTAAGGTCGGCTCAGTGTTTTGAGCCGACTGAGTATTTTACGGCTACACTTTTTGTTATCGGACAGTTTTAATCCTCATAGGGATTCGCTTTATCCGTAAAGCTCATTTGCTGTCCGAAGTCAGCAGCGAGATCAGTGGTATCGCTTTTCTCATTATCCGTGTTTCCACCTCCGACCAGTTTCAGAAGCTCCTCATCGGACAGACCGCTGGCTCTCAGTTTCTCCAGGAGCTGATGCTCCGAGGTGATTATCTCGTCAAGCTCACGAGGCTTGCAGTTGTATTCTTCTGCCATAGCCAGACGGGAAACTTCTTTCAGCTTGTCCTCCAGCGTTTTCTTCTTAGCCGTATCGCTGGCGATGCGCTTTTCCAACCCATTGATCTTCTCAATGAGCTGATCTCTTTTCTCTGTATAGATGCCCATAGAAAAAACACAACCTTTCGTTTTTGTTCTCGGCAGGCAGAGCCGAGTGACCGAAGCTCACCTGCCATGATCCAATTATAGCGCGCTCTACATGTGAAATACAAGCCGCATTGCGCACAAACTTTTGTTCATAGTTTGTCAATAAATGTCCGGGGAATTTTAAGATTCAAAAAACTGAAAGTACGCTATTTCGCAGTTTATGCTATCCGGTTATTTTGACGAATCGATTTTGAGCGATCATAAAAAATCTGAAATTTATTATTGACGTGATTGGGAAAGTGCGCTATATTTATAATGGGGAGCGACGATATAGAGAAAGTCGCACAGCTCCAATTCTCGGAATCGAGAAAAAAACTGAGCCGAAAGGCTCGGAAATGACATTCGCCCCACAGGGGCGAAACTCTACCAGCCAGCAAGCACGGTGAAGTGTGGGCGCAAATTGCGACTACACACACTTCACAAGGCTTGGCAGAGGGCGCTGCCCCTACGCAATGCCAACAACTTAAGCGTAATTGGCATTTACCCCGCAAAAAAATCAAATAGAAATCAAAAAAATAATGCACAAAAAGAATCTATAGGTTTGTGCAAAAAGCGAATTGACAAAATGGAAATGCCGACAAAATCGAAAT
>SFMO01000038.1 GCA_004554385.1 Ruminococcus flavefaciens | reverse complement strand
GCGACAGTCAACTTACCGATAATATCTAATGCGTCTTTGATAGTAGGCATATCCAATTACCTCCTTCGGTGGTACTGTTTCTTACTATTATTATACGCTATTTCTCGTCAAAAATCAACCATTTGTTGTGACAGAGCCAAAGTAAAAAAACGTAAATGCGTGATTTTTTACCACCCAAATCCATAAAGAATGTGTATTATGTGGTATTGCCTTTAGATAACTGAAACAACGCTGTAAATTCACGTTATTTGTTTCGGTTACTTATGCAGATCGTATCCGCTCCGATATTCTCACGGAATCTTATATCGTGCTCCGCAAAAAGTATTGTCGGTTCGTAACTATTCAGAAGTGTTTCGAGCTGAATGCGTGAAAAAATATCGATAAAATTCAGCGGCTCGTCCCAGATATAAAGGTGTGCAGGTGTCATGATACTTGCCGCAAGGATCACTTTTTTCTTCTGCCCTGCGGAGTATTCCGAAATGTCTTTGCCAAGCTGTGAACGGCTCAAGTCGAGCTGTCTCAGCACTGTGCAGAACAGACTGCGGTCAAGTCCCTGTTCTTCGCAAAATTCGGGTATACTTCCGCTGAGAAATGACGTATCCTGCGGAACATAGGAGATAACAAGTCCCGATGCGGTTTCACAAGTTCCGCTGACACACAGGTTATCATCTTCGGGCAATATTCCAACTCTTTGCAGAATCACCCGCATTAGTGTTGATTTTCCGCAGCCGTTTAAGCCGTGGAGGGCGATTCGGTCTCCTTGTCGGACATTGAATGTCAGACCGCTGCACATCGGCTCTGCCGTTCCCTTGTACTGCAATGCACAGTCGTGTACCGATATAAGCGTTTTCTTATGATGCTTAAGTGGGGACATTTTAAGCGGCACAACTTCCTCAATATCCTGTAAAAGCCCTTCCTGCTGCGTTATCTCGCGCTCTATTCGCTGTTCTGTATTTTTCACCCTGCTCTGCATTTTCTTCGTCTTTGCACCGATATAAGACCGAGTGCTGATGCTGCGGTCATTTTCCCTTATCGGATCAAATCCTATCTTCGTTCGTTCACTCTTGTCCGCCCACTCAGCAGTGCGCTTTGCCGCCTGACGGAGCTTTCGTATCTGCTTGCGGTGCTTTTCATTCTCAGCTTCTGCGAACTGATTTCGGCGCTCCTGATTTTCCTGCCAACACGAAAAGTTACCACTCTGCACCATAATAGTCTTACGATTCAGAACAAGGATATGATCCGTACACGCATCAAGCAGATCACGGTCGTGAGAGACAAGGATAAAGCCCTTCTTCGATGCGAGATACTGACGAACATTCTCTCGTGCTTGCGCATCGAGGTGATTGGTCGGCTCATCGATCAGCAAAAAGTCATTCTCACCGGAAAACAGAATTGCAAGCAGTACCTTTGTACGCTGTCCGAGACTGAGCGTTTCAAACGGACGATACAGCACCTCAGCATCTTCGTGAAGCTCAGACAGTTCGCATATCACGCGCCACTGTTCGCAATTTTCCCTCAGCTCCTCGGCAAAATCTGCCGCTGTCTGTTTCATCTGCTCCGATGTTACCAAATACGGAAAATAGGCAACAGGGACGGACTTTGTAAGAGTTCCGCTTCCCGAAAGCTCACCTGTAAGCAATCGGAGAAATGTTGTTTTTCCTTTTCCGTTTCTGCCGATAAGTCCGAGTTTCCAATCTGTATCAAGTGTAAAGGATGCGTTTTCAAATACCGGCTCTATCGAACCATCATAGCTGAATGTAAGGCGGTCGGCTCTGATCTGTGACATATTAACTCCTCCTTTCAGAGTTCCAAAAAACGGAACTGCTTGCTGCCAAACAGTTCCGTTATGTTACAGATAACCTCAAAGCCGGACACAGAATCCGAACAAATCGTCTATAAATGCAAAAAGAGGTTATGAGAACATAATCCACTTTTGGCAGCACAAACTAACAGCGTATAATCGTATACACTGCATCCGTTATTCATGCAATCAAAAGTGAATTATCCTATCATTCTTTCACCTCTTTCAGAAATATGAATATATTATAACACATAAAGAACAGATTGTCAAGCCTGATTTGAATGTTTGAAAAGATTTTTTTGACAACATTTGTTATTTACTGAACTGAAATTAACTATCAATTGCTATTACCGTGCTCTGAAAGATAACTGTAAATAAAAAGAATCGAAATATTCCAAAAAAAGCAAGACCCACTGAAATCAGCGAGCCTTGCCTTCATAATTTTTGCTATGAAATCATCTTTCGATTTCTGTAATAAGCTGTACTCCATCTTTAAATCCGACCTTGTACGCAGTTCTCATCTCAGCGGTGGCAGTATCGCTCACGCAGTCGAGAATTTTGTGGAATACTTCGATTTGCTCCTCGCTCAGCGAATTTTCAAACGGAATGCAGAGCTTGTTAAATTCGTCCGAGAACTCGGCGGCGTGAATATCCCCCACACGGAGGTTGTAAATCATATCAATCATTGTAAGCACCCTTTCGGTAATTATTTAGCTTGCTGTACCTGTCTTACAATGTTTGTCTGAAAACTTCTTTATGCCTACTGTCGTAAGTCACAGGGAATGAAGCAGCTCATGGCAGGTGGCGGTGTAGCTCTTATCGGTAT
>SFMO01000037.1 GCA_004554385.1 Ruminococcus flavefaciens | reverse complement strand
CCACAATCACATCATTGTGAACAATGTAAATTTCTACACGGGCAAGACCTTTGAAACCGAGCATAATCAGGGCAAAATACCCGACCGAGCATGGAGTAAACTCCGCACTATTTCGGACGAGCTTTGCAGAAAGCACGGACTTTCTATCATCGAAAATCCGCATCTTTCAAAGGGTAAGAGCCATTGGGAATGGGAGCTTGACCAGCAGAATTTGTCGTGGAAAGAACAGCTTAAAAGAACTATTGACGAGGTTATCAAGGTCAGCGAGGACTTTGAGGATTTCCTTGCAAAGTGCGCTGATTTTGGGATATTGGTGGACTACAATCCCGACCACAAAATAGACTTGAAATTTATGCTTGCAGAACAGAAAGAACGCAATCCAAGGGCGAAATTTACAAGAGCGAAAACGCTGGGCTACTTCTATGAGAGACAGCAGATCAGAAAGCGTATCGAGAGTTACAAGTACCAAATGTCGCACCGACCGACAGCGAGAATTATCCGCACCACAGCCGAGAAATTTCAGCAGTCTCAGGGCTTGACGAATTGGGTGACTCCCCACAGTGTGGGGAGATGTCACGAAGTGACAGAGGGGACGGGCGACCGTTGGGAGGACCGTGAGAATATGAAAGCGGCGAGCAAAGCACTCAACGAGATGAACGCAAGCAACTCCACCCTTGAAGAATTGGAGAGTGCAGCTCATAGGGCGTTTGCTGAATTTATGGTTATGTCAACTCCGCAGATGGAATTGAGCGACCGTATCCACAAAATGGAGGAGCAAATTCCTGCAATCGAGAAGTATCATGAATTTGTGGCTTATCACCAGAAATATACCTCTCTGGAGGGCAAGGCGAAAACCAAGTACAAGAGCGATTTTTGCTATGAACTTGACGAGTACCACAAGGCTTATAAGAAGCTGATAGAGCTATTTCCCGACGCTCATATACCGAAACTCAGCAAGCTGAAAACGGAGCTTGAAAAAGCCCGAACAGATTACGCACAGCAGAGTGCGGAGCGTAAAGCCCTGAAGAAAGAAGCGGACAGGCTTTCAAGGCTTGCACAGCAGAAGCGTGACAGTCAGAGAACGCTTGCCCGATATATGCAGAACGAACAGGTTGCCAAGAGAAAGAAGGGGCAGCTTGAATAAAAATAACGGCAGGGAGCGTTTGGCACTCCTTGCCGTGGTGAGGTGTATAGTTACTTAGAAAAATCAGAATTTATTCCAGTGAGATCATGCTTGTGATCTTTCTTTGAAATCATTGACTGCTTCTACAATGTCAGGATTGGTTGATTTTTCATTAAGTTCAATTGCCCATTCCAGTAAATCAAGTGAGATAAGTTCACATAATTCCAGTAATCGTCGATAATCCCAATCATCGTTAATATCTATATAACGAAATACTGTTTGTTTGATTTTGGGTGATACCCAATCAACAGGAAACTGCTCCAAACAATTTCTTGCGATCGTGATCGGCATGATATTTGTTGGATTACAAGCCCAAAAGATAAGTTTTCCTATAACTTCCGCAGCAGTTTTTTCAGAGAGAGCCATAATTTCAGATATACTAAAGTAGACTTCCTTATTTGCAGTATTATTTAGTGAGTCTGCAATTGCTTTTTCATATGATTGCATACAACACCTCCTAAATTCCGATTTTCACGAGTAAGCCAATCGCCTACCATTACCTGTAATTATACATCATCACCGTAAATAAGTCAATCACATATCAACAGAAAGAAAAATATATTTACATCAGAAAGGAAACAACTACTATGAGCAAAATAGGTTATATCCGTGTTTCCACGGAGCATCAGGAGACAGCGAGACAGCAGGAGATCATGTACGACTATCAGGTTGACCGCATCTTCTCCGAGAAGATTTCGGTAGCGAACACAGACCGTCCACAGCTCAGGGCAATGCTGGACTATGTGCGTGAGGGCGATACCCTCTATATCGAGAGTATCAGCCGTCTGGGGCGCTCCACAAAGGACTTGCTGAACATCATCGACGCCCTCACCGACAAGGGTGTTATCCTCATCAGCCATAAGGAGAACATAGACACCGACACGCCTGCGGGCAAATTTATGTTGACCGTGTTCGCAGCCCTCTCACAGTTAGAGCGTGAGCAGCTCAAACAGCGACAGCGTGAGGGCATCGAGATCGCTAAGGCACAGGGCAAATACACAGGACGTAAGCCCATTGAGATCGACTGGACGAGGTTCGGTCAGCTTTATGGGGAATGGAAATCCAAGAGCATCACGGGCAGGGACTTTATGCGGAGAATGGGCTTGTCGGCTAATACCTTTTACCGCCGTGTCAGGGAGTATGAATCAACTCACGGCATTGCCGAGCCGACCTCTGCTTGAAAGCCACCTCAGACGAACGGAAACGCCTCTCAGAGCCGTCCGAGCCTGCGGAGCGGAAAACTAATCGCCTGAAAAGAAAAGACCTGAGAAATGCTTGTGTGAGCAAATCTCAGGTCTTTGTCTGATATACAGTTCCAATAGAGTATGCTGTCATTGTGGCGCGCGCCATAATGCTGATTTGAACCTCAGCGGAACGGAAAGTGAGTGTGTCATTAGGCTTTGGGCTAATGGACTACAATCAGCCTATATTCCAAAACCGTTCAAAGAAAGCCTTGAGTTTTTCAATGACAGTTTCTTTCTTAGCCTTGCGATTTCCGCCACCACCGCCGAAACGTGATACAGCGGGCAGTATCTTGTCAATATCTGTTCCAGTAGTTTTGATACCACCGTCACGGAAAGCACCATCAACAAATGCTCTTGTTTCAGCATCTTTGAGCTTTTCTTCTGTGATAAGAGTGACAAGTGCCTTTT
>SFMO01000036.1 GCA_004554385.1 Ruminococcus flavefaciens | reverse complement strand
CTTTGGAATCCCGTTCATGGGCTCGGCGTACTTATCGCGCTGTAAGCGATGTACAAATATCATTTCTTATATTATTAAGCGAGTTTACGAGCGACAACGTGGCAAGCGGTCGAGCTGGCTCAGCTCGAAATTCTGATTTATCTTAGCAACAGTATAAAATACAATGCCCCAAAGCATTTTTTAATGCTTTGGGGCAAAACTTCTATATGGGTATCCGACTGAACGAAGCGGCGCTTTTTGTACGCGGCAGAGAAATGACAAATGTCACATGGAAAGTGACAGATGACATCTTTGAAAACTCCCCATAAGGTGGTATGATAATGTCATACCGCAGAGGTAAAAGAATGATAAACAGGGAGTGATAATATGCTGGTATTATTAATAATTCTTATAGCAGGTATTTGTCTTGTATCTATTGACAGTATTATAAATGGCATGATCTCGTGTATGTTATTTATCGGCATGATCGTCGGTGCAGTATTTCTCTCAAAGAGACTCTCAAAAATGGAAGACGACAACATATACCGCGGCGAAAACAGCAAAAATGATATGTTCAGATAATAAAAGTCCCCGTTTTATACGGGGACTTTGGTGTTATAATTGAAAATGTGTTCTTACTTCTTTTCCTTGAGGAGATCTCTGATCTCTGTGAGGAGAACTTCTTCCTTTGGTGGCTCAGCAGGCTTTTCCTCTTCCTTCTTCTTGCCGATGCTCATAGCCTTGTTAACAGCCTTGATAAGGCAGAAAAGGATGATAGCAATGATAAGGAAGTTGAGAACTGCGGAGAGGAATGCACCATAGTTGAAATCAACGCCTGCAACAGTAAACTTACCGCCTACGAGCTGCATAACGCCGTTTTCGTCCTTCTCAGCGCCGCCTGTGATAGCTGCGATAAGAGGAGTAATGAAGTTATCTGTAAGTGCGCTTACGATGCTCTGAAAAGCAGCACCGATGATAACACCGACAGCCATGTCCATTACGTTTCCCTTGAGTGCGAATTCTTTGAATTCCTTCAAAAATTTCTTCATTTTTTACAACATCTCCTTGATAAGATTAAAATATGTATGGAGCTGTCCGCATAGAATACTGCATACGTATTTTCGGCTCAGACCGCCGATCAAATACATCTAAAGCCCTGCCGCAGAGCGCCGCGGCACATGGCTTTGTCAGTGTCCTCACAGGCATTATGAGCTGAAATACGCATAAAGATCCTATGCGGACAGGTCCTTTAAAATTCCGGCAAGCCGGGAATTTCCGCTATATTATTTGTTTTCTTTGCCTTCATTTCCTCGGGGAGCTCTATAGCGTCGATCTCGTCGTTATAGGTCTTTGCTCTCTTTGGCATAGCCTCCACAGCGTGATCTGCCTGAGCCATTATAGACTCTGCACGTGTCTGGCTGTTGGCTTCAAGGTCATCTGCATTCGCCTGCTTTGTAGCGCCCATGATGTTCCATGCCTTGCGTTCCTCTTTTGCACGAAGCTCGCTGGCGTCCACATTCTTTGTAGCGCCCATGTAGTTGAGGTGAAGAGATTCCTGTTTTGCCGTAAGGTCATCGGCGTTGGCAGTTCCTGCTGAACGCATGAAGTACTTGTTGTACTTGTCAGACTCATTTTTCTTGAGTGCGCTTGCGTCAACAAGAGGAGTATCGTTCATATATGCCTGATTTTTCTTTTCAAAGCGCTTCATACCCTCTATTTCGTCGCCGCGCTTTCCGAAGAAATCGTCTGCCGAGTCCATTTCGGCGTGTTCGGTAGCCTTTCCGCCGTCGAAGAATTCCCAGAAATCATCGGGAACTTCGACCTTGTCCTTATCCTCAACGGGAGGAGCGACTGCTTCGGGCTTAGGTTCTGTATTTTCGGTATTCTGAGGCTGAGCATACATAACAGGCTGACCGTAAACGGGCATACCGTTCTGGTCATAGCCGATTATCTGAGGCTGAGCGAACATCACAGGCTGACCGTAAACGGGCATACCATTCTGGTCATAGCCCAGCATCTGAGGCTGAGCGTATATCATTGGCTGACCATAGAGGGGCATGCCGTTCTGGTCGTAGCCGATTATCTGAGGCTGAGCGTACATCATGGGCTGACCGTAAACGGGCATGCCGTTCATCTGTGCGCCGCCTGCCTGCGGAGGAATACCCTGCATCATACCCTGCTGAGGTGGGATACCCGCCATAGCGCCCTGTGGAGGAAGTCCCTGCATCATGCCCTGCTGAGGTGGTATGCCTGCCATAGCGCCCTGTGGAGGAAGCCCCTGCATCATACCCTGCTGAGGCGGTATGCCTGCCATAGCGCCCTGTGGAGGAAGCCCCTGCATCATACCCTGCTGAGGTGGGATACCTGCCATTCCGCCCTGTGGACGGAGACCTGCGTTCTGCATCTGTGCCTGTCTGACAGCCTTTGTCTGTTCCGGGAGTGTGACTCTTCCTGTGTCAAGGTGTGGGATAAATGGCTCGTCAATGCTGCTGAAATCGAATTCCTCGTCGGTATCGTTCAGTTCGGCTGCTGTATATAAGTCAGAGGACGAATCCCTTGAAGGTGTATCACTGATAGTAAAGGTGCCGCTTCCGAGGGTAAAACCGCCTGAAGCAGAATCCTCTTCAGAATGATAGCCGCCCATATCGACCTGTTCAATATTAATATCCTGCGGATTTTCAAGGTTGACGCCGCATTTCACGCAGAACCTGAAACCCGCTTCGTTTACTGTTCCGCACTGTGGACATTTCATAAACATCACTCCTTATGGCGAAAATACAGAAAAAACACAGAGCCGCCATAGCTTGGAGCGGGGAATTGTGAAGCCGCTCAGATACGACTCTGCCTATACTTTCACGCATATATTATACCATTATTTTAACTCATTTTCAAGGGTTAAAAAAAAGATTGTGCAATACAGTGCTAAAGGGTATGTATTTTTTGTATACAATAACGCTATATATCCTTTTTATGGGAGAAATGCCGATTCAGAGAGAAAAAACGGATATGAGCGGTTGTTGAAACAGTACAGTTTTATGTGCTATATATTTGTACATATACCGCAATTTTACAAATATACATCGGAAAGACTATATTTTTTGCTCGAACTATGATATAATAGATACAAACGTCCCGATATTCGAAAAAGAGAGATAGAAAGAACAAAAGTTACGGGAGTATTCAGGCTCCCAGGAAAGAGCTGCAAATGCAGCGGAATGGAGAAGACGTATGCCTAAAAATAAAATAAGCAAGGAAAAAAGTATCAGACATGCAAAGACAATGACTGAGATCGTTATAAGTCTTGTACTCCTCGGTGCAGGAGGTTTTTTTGTGAGAAACGCCATGAAGGAGGCATCTACTGTACAATCGTCGCCTTATTTTGACGATAAGGACATTGCGGTTACAGATGTTGAGAATACCTCTGTCCCCGATCCGAATCAGATAATATATGAGTCCAGATCTGTTGATACCAAGGACAAGTTCCGCGGAGACCTTATCCTTGTCAATGAGGATCACGAATATTTCGGCGGTGATGAGGATCTGGTCAGCATCATTGAGATGAACAGCGAGAACGAGCGTACCTGCTTCACAGCAGTAGACTCGACCTATACTATTCTCCGTCAGGTCTATGAGCCAATGGCGCAGATGATCCAGGATTTCTCAGACCAGTACAATAACGACAGGCTTATCATATACGGTTCATATCGTACAAAGGAGTTCCAGCAGCAGCTTTACGACGATGATGTGGCACAGTCTGAGGACGGAACGTCCACAAAGGTGGCTAAGGCAGGCTTCAGCGAGCACGAATCAGGACTCGCCTTTGACTTCACAGAGGCTGATAACTATGATTATGACGGCACAGGCGATTACGCATGGATAAACGCAAACTGCTATAAGTATGGCTTCATAGTCCGTTACACAAAGTCGAAGGAAAAGATAACCAAGATACAGGATGAGCCGTGGCATTTCCGCTATGTAGGCATTCCTCATGCGTATTATATGGACTCCAACGACCTTTGCCTTGAGGAGTATATCGACCTCATACGCAAGCACCCCTACGACGGAGAGCACCTTGAATTCAAGGACGACAAGGACACTGAATATGAGGTTTATTTCGTAGCCTCAGACGACGGCGCAGAAAAGACCACCGTTCCTGTTCCTAACGGTGTAAGATACGAAATATCGGGAAATAACGTTGACGGCTTTATAGTTACGGTCTATAAGAACCAGAAGCCGCTTGTGGAGGAAGCTCCTACAAAGTCATTTGAGGACACCTCTGAGGAAAATACTGAAAATACTACAGGCAATGAAGAGACCACAGATGATGGCTCTGACGAAACCGAAGAATAATAATTTACCGCCCGGGACCGAAGCTTTGAACTGACCCCAAAAAGTTAGACAAAGATTTAAAAGAAAATTTATGCAAAGCGACAAAGCGACAAAGCTTGGTCGCTTTGTTGCTTTATGCAGCTTTGGCAAGACGGTATTCAACAGGTGACATTCCATCGAGTTT